>NZ_DCEN01000025.1:3869-34596 GCF_002316955.1 Proteiniphilum sp. UBA1028 | reverse complement strand
AATACTTGGGCTACCTCTAACGATAAAGGAGTGTTCAACATGAAGAATGTTTATCAGGGAGATTACACCCTTGAAGTATCTTGCATGGGTTACGTGACTTACACCATCCCCGTCAGCATCAGAAAAGACATTCTAAATTTAAACATTCAGCTTAGGGCCGACAATCTTTTACTGGAAGATGTGATCGTTACGGCTAAATCGGGGATGACGATTAACTCTTCCTCTATTTTAGAAAAATCGTCAATAGACCATTTGCAACCTTCGAGTTTGGCAGATGTGATGCAACTGGTACCCGGATCTTTGACCAAGAATCCCGATTTAACAACCAGCAATACGGTAACCATCCGTACAATCAGAGATAATAAAAGCCTGAATGCATCAGGCGTGGGTTTACTTGTTGATGGGAGTAGAGTAAGCAATAGTGGTGAAATTGGGGGTTCCGAGGCTTTCGACTATCGAAAGATTTCTACCGATAACATTGAATCTGTTGAAGTAATGAAGGGAGTCTTATCCGCACAATATGGAGATATGACTTCAGGAGCCGTAATTGTTAAAACTAAAGCCGGTATTACTCCTTACGAAGTAAGAATAAAATCGGACCCAAGAACAAAAGCGGCATCATTTAATAAAGGTTTTGAGTTACCCTCGGAGAAAGGGTTCATTAATGTGAACGCAGATTACGCCAGGGCTTTCAAGAAAAATATATCTCCCGTTGACATATTTGACAGAATTACAATGGGAATAAACTACTCCAATACTTTTAACAAAAAAAACACACCTTTCAGGTTTAATTTTAAGGTAAGCGGTAATTACACCGGGAACTCTGTTACACAGGACCCCGATGTTTCGAGTGAAAATTTCAGCAAAACAAGTTCAAAAAGTCTTACTACATCCATGTACGGTTCATGGATGTTGAACAAGCCTTTTATTTCTGTCTTGAATTATAATTTTTCCGGAGATTTTCAAAAACAAGTTCTACATGAATATGCTGTCGTGAACAGGAGTCAGTTGCCAACTACCAATACAAAAAAAAGCGGTATAGCAGAAGGATATTTCACCGAATTACAAAATAAAGATGATTATTGGCAAGAAAATGTCCCCGTTTATTTTAATGCAAAGGTTTTTGGCAATTTAAACAAAAAGTTTAACGAAACTTTTTTTAATTCCATGTTCGGATTCGAGTACAATTTAGATGGGAACTTGGGTAAAGGAAATTACTATACGACAACACCTCCCGAATTCTTTAGAGAGAGAGCATATAGCGAGATTCCTTTTATGAATAATTTGAGTTTTTTTGCAGAAGAGAAAATTCATATTCCTATCAATAAATCATCTTTTGAAGTTGTTGGAGGAATGCGTTTTACAAAAATGTTCATTAAAGGTTACAACTACGCCCCTATTTGGGAACCGAGAATTAACGCAAGATTTGAAGTAATGAAACCGAGAGTGACAGGTAAATTAAGAAGATTGGATTTTCGTGGAGGCTGGGGAATTATGAAAAAATTACCGACAATTGATTATCTTTATCCGGCGCCTATTTACACGGACTTTCCTCTTTTCCAATATATGAATACTGTCACGAACCAATCATTGGCAGTAATTCAAACAGACATAATCGATGAACTTTTGCCCTACAATTTAAAACCTCATAAAACCAATAATATTGAGGTGGGAGTAGACTTTAATATTTCCGGGATAAACACCCAAATCACTTATTTTAACGAACACTTGGTGGATGGCATAACCGATAATAGTGAATTTTTTAGCCGTCAAATCAGATATTATAATCCAATTACGGCTACTTATGCTGACCCGAAATATGAAAACGGAACAGTATATGCAAAAGACGAAAACGGCGTTTATTATGAAGTACCTTCTACTTTAAGAAATAACTTCAAAACATACTCTCGCCCCGATAACAGGGGGAAAATAAAAAAATGGGGATTAGAATATGCGGTGGCTTTCCCAAGAATTAAAGCTCTAAACACCACAATTTCTTTAAATGGCGCTTATATGTCCGCGACGAATACTTCAGACGGTGAGGTTTATTTAGCAATTAGCAGCAATGACCCCATCAATCCCCGGGATGTATTTCCTTATCTGGCCGTATTTAACAATTCTTCCCTTGCAAACATCGGCACAAAGTCAACCAGGTTCAATACCAACGTGAATTTTGTCACCAATATTCCGGCAATAAGAATGGTTGTTTCTCTCACAGCCCAGTTTGTCTGGCTCGATGAATCCCAAAATATTTTTGATCAGGAAAATTCATACATCGAAGATGCAAGCGGAAATGCAATATACGGCGATTACGCGAATCAAAACGTGTTGCAGGATATTTTCAGAGACCCCTCTTATTATATCGATTTCCAGGGAAACAGGCATCCGTTTTCTGATTTTCATACAACGCAAGATCCTGAGTTGAAAATGCGGCTTCGTATTTTGAGACGAAATACAAATACAAGTTATTATTTCCTGACCAGCGGATACAACCCATACATGATGGCCAACATCCGATTAACAAAGGAAATTGGGAATGCACTGGCTTTATCTTTTTATGCGAATAATTTTGCAAATTATAATCCAATCATGAAAAATAAAGCTCGCCCTTATGCCGTCGGAAGACGCGTGAACTCTGACATTTATTTTGGCGCAGAACTAAAACTTAAATTTTAAATAATTATGAAACGCAAAAAGATATTACCATTTATAGCCTTCCTCTGTTCTACTATGGTATTTGTTTCTTGCATGAACGACCTGAAATCGGATGAATTTACCGATTCGGCAATTAGTGAAGAAATAACCGTCAGCGTGAGCATGCCGGAAGGCTACCATTATCCTGTTTCCGGTTTAACCGTAACCCTGACCGACAATGCTGCCGGCCTTACATATACAGGAATTACAAACGAACAGGGTATCGCTGAAATAAAAGTTGCCCCCGGATTTTATACAGCCATGACCGAAACTTCATTCAGAGATTCGGGAGGCATTTTATATTTATTTAATGGCCAACAATCCGGAATTGAAGCAATCAAAGGATCGACAAAAAAGGAGGTTAAGATCGGATTATTGGCTTCAAAATCAAGCCAAATTGTGATTAAGGAATTTTATTACGGCGGATGTTTTAATTCTGTGACCAATAAAGCTTACAGCAACGATCAGTACATCATACTTTACAACAATTCAGACCAGCCTGCCTTTCTCGATTCCTTATGCCTGGGAGTTGTATATCCTTACAATGCGCCTATTAATGGAAAACTATCCGATTGGGTAAAACCCGGAACATCAGAGTTAAGGGATTCCATTCCGGCGGCATCTATGGTATGGATGTTTCCCGGTACAGGACAGGATAATATACTCGGTCCCGGAGAAGAAGTCGTATTGGCTAAAAATGCCATTGATCATTCAAAATCCGTTCCCGAATCGGTGAATTTAGGCAAACCAGGGTATTGGGCAATTTATGATCCCATTATGACTAAGGGGCATTCCACTCCCGAAGCCGGAGTAAAGCTTTTACAAGGTATTTGGAAAACAGGTCCCGCAACATCGTATGTTGTTTCAATCGTTAGTCCGGGATTTTTCATATTCACATTGGGAAATAAAAGCGTTGAACAATTTATTTTAGATAATTTCGCATTTAACCCCAACTCTACAAACTTAAGTTTGGCCTGTTTATTAGTCGATAAGAATCTGATTTTAGATGGAGTTGAATGCTTCAGAGACCAAACGGATACCAAGCGGTTTATGTCGGAAATAGACAATGGTTTTGCTATAACGCCCGGATCGGGCCAGGGGTATAGTATTCATAGAAAGATTGATAGCGAAGAAACGGCAAAAGCAGGAGGCAGAATTGTCTACATGGATACAAACAACTCGTCCAATGATTTTGAAGTATTAGATCATCCAACGTTGTACAATAAATAACTATCCGAAATCATGAAAAATAGAGTTTTACAAAGGAGCATCTTCCTGTTATGCATGCAATCTTTATTTGTGATTGTGGCTTCGGCACAAGTTTGCGACTCACTTAGTAAATGTGGCTATACAATGGAGGAAATAAATCTTCGCTCTCCCTGGGCTATTTCTGAAAATACAGCAGGATTGGTGTATTATGATTTAATGGATTATTCCACCGTAGGCACTTTTTACAATTCGAAAACCGGCGATTTCAGAAACTATAATACGCCGGAAAGTATGTGGAATATGGGTGCTTATACGCAGGCATACAAGAAAATAAATAAAGTTTACTTTTATGGAGACTTTCAATACCAATACGACACGAAGTTGAACCAGGCATGGCTGGGCACCATATATCCTGACTTTACAGTAAACCCCATACTGGATTCTATCCCGGGTAAAGTTTTGCAGGAAAGCTACTTAATGTCCGGAAAAATTGCTTATAAAATGTCCGAAAAAGTTGCATTGGGACTGGGTGTAAATTATAATACATCCACTATGGCCAAACGTAAAGATGGAAGAAATGCCAATGTCTTTTCTGCATTGGATATGAAGCCGGGGATTTCTTTTAAATCCGGGAACTTTACAAGCGGGATAAGTTTTATTTACCAGTACTGGGTTGACAAAGTTAAGTATGAGTATATTGGCGATGAAAGTGGTAAAAATATCTACTTTATGGAAGGATTGTTTTTTATGACAAAATCCGGGATCACCAATACAACCAACTTAGACAGGAAATATTTTATGCAATCCTATGGTGGTGCGATACAATTGGACTATCGTGTAGATAATCTGGAGTTTTTCAATCAATTTGAATTCAGAAACGGTTATCTGGATAATTATGAAGAAAGCTCACTGACCAAAAGATACAGTAGGGAAGATTTACTTAAATATCAGTATAATGCCGCTTTGAAAATAATGGGTGAAAGAATGAATCACTTTATCCTGTTTGATATAAAAAGTAACGATCGTGCCTCTTATGCTATTTTAAATAATTATGAACCTGTGCCTGAAGAAATAAAGTCATGGCAGTACTACGAAAAAGATAAGGTGTTAAGATACCTCGATCTACACAAAGATTTAGATGCGTCTTATCGGTTTTGTTTTAAAGATAGCGATTGGAGATATAATTTCACTCTCACCGCGGGTTTTAATAAATTTTGGAGTGATAAGACTTATAAAATCTATCCCAACAGATATAGTCAGGATTATTCTGTAAACTCATTCTATTTGAAAGGAGTCAAATTCTTTTATTCGAGACAAAAACATATTATTGAACTGAATGCAGGATTTTCCGCATCAAACGGGTCTTTGTCCGATAAAATGCTGAATGCTACCGGCACCGGGGATTTAGGTCAATTAAAGTTGAACCGTTCTTTATTAAGCCGGGACTTCAATTATCATAACGTTTCGAGAAAGAGTTACAGCATTGGAAGCAGATATAGACATATTTTGAATCCTGGCAAAGGAAACTCTTTTGATGTTTCTTTACATTACATGCTTATAAGGAGCCGGGATAAATTGAATAGAAACTATTTATCTGCAGCCGCCAGCTATAATTTTTAAATTTAACTATTCATAAAAATTAATATACATATCATGAAGCTATTTTCAAAAACATTCAAAAAAAACTGGTTAAGAAATCTCATCTTATGGGGTACCTTAATTGCAATTATTATTTTTTTAACGGACATTTTCAGTGAGGGGCCTTCTGATCCTGAAGCTTACTGCCCATACGGCGGATTATTGACTTTTGGAACCTACCTGGTGCAAGGGTCAATGGCATGCAGTATGACGATGGTCCAAATTATGATGGGAATTGTTCTGGCTGTGGGTGTAATTCTCTTCGGCAAACTGTTTTGCGGATATTTATGTCCTTTGGGATGGGCATCGGAACATATGTATAAATTGAGGGAAAAAACCAAATTAAAAGGAGTACAAATTAAAAATGGCACTATTCCAGATAAAATTCTGAGATCTGTAAAATACATCCTTTTGTTTATCATTTTCTATATGACTTTAACGAGTTCCGAGCTCTTCTGTAAGAATTTTGATCCCTATTATGCCATAACTACCGGGTTTAAAGGTGAAATTACTATCTGGATGGCCTGGACAGCCATAGCAATACTATTCTTGGGCAGTTTCTTCATAAAAATGTTTTGGTGTAAGTATATCTGCCCATTAGGAGCTCTCAGTAATCTGTTTAAATTTACATTGTTGTTTGCCGGAATAATTTTACTGTATGTAATATTGGGTTTGGTCAGGTTAAACATTCCCTGGCTATACCTTCTCATAGCTGCATGTGTAATGGGTTATTTATTGGAAATAATTTATGTAAAATCAAAATATTTCCCATTAATTAGCATACACAGGGAAGAAGAGGGTTGTATAGATTGTGGTAAATGTTCGAAAAGATGCCCATACAGTCTACCGGTCGATAAAAACATAGTTACAAAAGAAGTGGATTGTACACTTTGTGGTGAATGTATTGCTGCATGCCCTACCAATGTAGTTACATTTAACAAAAAGAAATCCTTTCGATGGCTACCCGCGGTTTTAACCATGGTATTGCTTGTCCTGGCACTGATCTTAGGTTCAATTTGGGAACTCCCCACTATTGATGAAAAATGGGGAGAGGATGTGGAGTATTCATCACTTAACGTAATGGAAATGGACGGATTACGTTCTGTAACCTGTTGGGGCAGTTCAAAAGCTCTTTCTGCAAAATTAAGGCGGGTTCCAGGTGTATACGGCGTGGCCACCTTTGTGAAAGATCATAGGGCCAATATACTCTACGATCCAGATCAAACCAATGAAGAGGCTATCAGAGGTGGCATATATGTTCCGGTTAAGTTTAAAATAGCCGAACCACCCAAAAGTGATAGTTTGATAAAAGTAATCACCATTTTTACTGAAAAAATGTATGATTCCCTAGACCCAAATTACCTGGGTATGCAGTTTAGACAGTATAAAGACAAAAAATATTATGGGTTGCAAACTGAATTTTCCTGCCCTCTTACTGTAAGACTTTTTACAAGTTTAGATGAACCTATAGACAAAAAGTTTTTAAAAGAAGTAGTAGAAAAACGTGAGCTCACATTAACAGGAGCGGATGGAAGTGAACGGAAAATTAAATTAACCTATGAACTGGTAAACGTAAGTAATGAGATTGACACCATTTCAAGGCGAGAATTCCTTGAAAGGCAATTCAATACATACAGCACCCGTTATAAAAACAACATTGAGAAATTCGGTGGTAAAGATTCAACTGAACTGATCATACCCTATCCGAACCTCAACAAAACAGCAGTCTCGAGATACATGCCCTATCTCTCCAGTTATTTATCTCTCACTGAGGGTGTGCTAAGAATGGAAACTTACCTGAATGAACAGGATATTCCAACAATTAAGATCATCTATGTACCCTCAGTAATTACTGAAGATGCACTGTGGCAAACTTTGCAACAACCCGTATGGAAGATAAAAATGACAGACGGAACAATTAAAGAACAAGACGCAAGAATGGAATTTAAAAAATAAGAAAAACTGCATGAAACGAGCATGATAATTGTTCTCACACAAGAACGTTTTCGATAAGCGAATACAGAGGAAAAACCTGCTTTGACTATGTTGAGCATAGAAAACGACTAACTTCACTGAACATGATTAAAAGCGAGTTCCATATGATGCATTTAAAAATCAATAATTTTAATCAGATGAAAAAAATAGGTATAATATTGAGTTTCTTAATATTCGTTTCCGCACCTGCCATTAAGGCCGACGAAGGCATGTGGTTGATTCAGGCCTTAAACTCGAGCTTACAAAAGAAAATGCGTGCTGAGGGTTTAAAAATAGATCCAAAAATAATTTACAGCGAAACAGAATCTTCTCTCAAAGATGCAGTGGTAGCCCTAGATTTTGGTTGTACCGGGAGTATGATCTCAAATGAAGGATTGCTTATTACGAATCACCATTGTGCATTTGACGACATCTATAAATTAAGCACTCCCGATAACAATTATTTAGAAACAGGATATTGGGCTGTATCCCCTTCGTTTGAAATCCCCATTGAGGGAAAATCTGTATATTTTCTCCGTAAAGTGATCGATTGTACCGATGAATTAAACAGTATCAGGGATTCACTTAAAAATTTAAATGTACCGAGTAGCACGAGAAGAGTTTATAGTATTATTGAATCGCGACATACCCAACAGAGTGGATATGAGGCATCGTGTGCCTCCATGTGGAATGGGTCTCAGTATTACATGTATTATTATGATAAATACACAGACATCCGTTTTGTGGGTGCTCCGCCCGTACAAGTGGCAGCCTTTGGAGGAGATATCGATAACTGGGAGTGGCCACAACATAAAAACGATTTCGCCCTTTACAGGGTATATGGTGATGAAAATGGAAGGCCAGCAGCATATTCAACAAACAATAAACCCATCAACCCCAAAAAAATTTTGAAAATTGCGAAACAACCCATAAAGAGCAACGACTTCGCCATGGTCCTGGGATTCCCGGGTAGAACAGACCGTTATAGCTCTTCTTTAAAGGCAGATCAAGCCGAACGTGTCGTAAACCCTATTATGGTTGATGGCATGAAGTCGAGAATGGATATTATAAAAAAATGGATGAATAAAGACGCATCGGTTCGTCAGAAATATTCGAACTTCTTTTTTGGCTTAAGCAACATCCAGGAACTGCTCGAAGGAGAAATGAATTGCTTGCGCAGATTTGACGTGGTTGAAAAAAAGCAGGCAACCGAGAGGCAATTTTTTGGAAGTAATGACCCGTTTCTGACAAAGATGGGCACCGCGTACAAAGGTGTCGAGGAGATTGAGAAATATATAAATTATTACAGACAATCTCTGGTGTCAGGGAAAGGGTTTATCGCTGTTGGAAACAGAACGAATTACCTCAAAAATAAAGATTCTTCATTTGATGAATTCATAAAAAGAGTGGAAGGACTTTACGAAGAATATGATGTAGATGTAGAGAAAGAATTGATGGAATATCAACTGGGGTTGTTTTTCGAAAATGTTCCCGAAAAATATTGGGGGCCTTTTACAAAAAGTTTAAAAGAAAAGCATGGTCAAGACTATTATTCTATGACGAAGGAGATGTTCGATAATTCAATCATGCTCCATCCAGAGAAATTTAAAGAAGCCGTAAAAAACGGGGCAAATACCGAACAATTTTTAAATGATCCGGCAGCCAAACTGGCAACAGATATACAAATAATGTCTTTCAGAAAGGACCAGGAACCCATGTTGAAAGAAACCGGCCAATTATATGAGCTTGACTCCAAATATGGAAAGTTGTTATACGAAAAGAGAAAACAAGCCGGAGATTTACAATATCCCGATGCAAACTCAACAATGAGACTTACCTACGGCAAAATAGGCCCCATTCGCCCTTCCGATGGAATTTATTACTCGGCGCAATCTACATCCCAGGGTATCTTGGATAAATACAACCCCAACGATTATGATTTTGCTTTTAATGAAAAGGCTTTGAACTTAATAAAAGCAAAAGATTGGGGTAAATATGGTGAGAGAGGAAAATTATACGTCAACTTCCTGACCGACAACGACATTACTGGGGGAAACTCCGGAAGTCCAGTATTAAATGGAAAAGGAGAATTAATAGGCTTAGCTTTCGACGGGAATAAAGAGTCGCTTGCATCCAATTATTATTTCGAGGACGACATGTCGAAATGCGTTTGCGTGGACATCAGATATGTACTTTGGTATATGGACAAATGCGCCAATGTACAATATCTGTTGGATGAAATACGTTGACCCCACTAAAACATCATTGAATTAAAGACAAAGAATTATCATTTTTTTAAGACATACACATGGAGACTCCAATTGTTAAAGTGGAAAATCTTTCCCATCGTTATGCGATTCAGTGGGCGATACGAGATATCGATTTTGAAATAAATAAAACAGGTGTTTACGGTTTATTGGGCGTAAACGGGTCTGGGAAATCAACTATTATGAACATTATGTGTGGCGTATTAAAGCAAACGCAGGGTGAGGTTTTCATTAAAGGGCTGAGTACGACACAAAATCCGGTGGGTGCTAAAAAGAATATCGGCTTTTTACCACAGCAGGTGCCCCTTTACCCTGATCTCACTGTAGAGGAATATCTTACTTATACAGCTTACTTGCGGTTGCAACCTAAAAAAAACATTTCAAAAACAGTCAGTTCAACAATGGACAAGTGTGGCATTTCACATTTTAGAAAAAGATTGGTTCGTAATCTTTCTGGTGGTTATCAGCAAAGAATAGGCATTGCACAAGCGATCATACATAATCCCTCTTTTGTAGTGTTGGATGAACCCACCAATGGCTTAGACCCCAATCAAATTTTGGAAATCAGAAAACTGATAAAAGAAATTGCAGAAGAAAACACCGTATTACTATCTACTCATATTCTACAGGAAGTACAGGCAATTTGTGATCATATATGGATGATCAATGAAGGACAACAAGTTTTTTCAGGGACAATGGAAGAATTTGATAATTATATTGTGCCCAACAGTTTATTAATTTCTTTTGCAAATCCTCCTTCATTGGAAGAATTACAGAAGGTCTCTTCTGTAAGACAAATTGAATATAAAGATAATAAATCCTTTGTGGTACACTTTGACGATGCCGATGAAGTAATTGACAATATTGTCAATGAGAGTGTAAAAAACAGTTGGCATCTTCGTGAAATACGCCGGGAAAAAACATCTATGGATTCAGTGTTTACAGAATTGTCAAGAAAGTAGTTTACCAATAAAATAAAAGATACAATGAGAACAATTATCAAAATATGTAAAGCTGAACTTAAGTACTTCTTTTACTCTCCGGTAGTCTGGTTTATACTTGTTGTCCTTGCCGTTCAGGCAGGGCTGCTGTATTCCGGGATTATTGACCGATTTATGAGAACCCAGCTTCTTGGTTACGATCTGTCAAATTTAACTTTACGCAATTTCTTTGGCAGGCATGGTTTTTTCTCTCTTGTCCAAAATTTTCTTTATCTCTACATTCCACTGCTCACAATGGGTGTGATGAGTAGAGAGTATAGCTCGGGTTCTGTAAAGCTTTTGTATTCATCGCCCATCAGTAATTTACAAATTGTACTGGGCAAATACTTTGCATTGATTGTTTGCTGCTTCTCTATTATCGTTATTCTTTCAGTGTATGCGCTCTTTTCAATATCGGTCATAGAAAATGTGGATATCACTGTAATTTTATCCGGTCTATTAGGAATATTTCTTTTAATTTGTGCCTATTCAGCAGTAGGTCTCTTTGTATCGAGTCTCACATCCTATCAGGTGGTAGCTGCCATTGGTACGATGGCAATATTGGCATTATTGAATTATGTAAGAACCTTTGGGCAGGATGTAGCATTTATTAGAGATATAACCTATTGGCTTGCTTTACCTGGAAGAAGTGATAAATTTATTTCGGGCCTTATTTGCAGTGAAGATGTAATCTACTTCTTTACAATTATCATATTATTCATCAGCCTTACGGTGCTGGGTCAAATGAGTAAAAGAGAAAAAGAAAAATCGTATGTTATGACTGGAAAAATATTGGGAATATTATTGTTGGTCTTTACGATTGGTTATTTTAGTTCCCAGCCAAAATTTATGAGATTTTACGATGTGACCCGTACAAAACAAAACACACTTACCAAAAGTAGCCAGGAGGTAATAAACCAGTTAGAAGGGGGACTTAAAATAACGACTTACGTCAATTTGTTGGACGACATCCGAAATTATTGGGCCGGACTGCCACGTAGTATAAAAAGAGATATGGAGAGGTACGAAAAGTACACGAGATTTAAACCGGAAACAAAACTTAATTACGAATATTATTACCATAAAACCGATTATCCACATTTGGATGTCCGTTATCCCAAATTAGGAGATAAAGAAAGAATTGACACATTACGAAAACTCAACAATTGGAAATTTAAAATCTCCTCCCCTGAAGAAATAGCAAAACAGGTGGACCTGGGACCTGAAAACTACCGGTTTGTCACTTTAATTGAGCGGGAAAGTGGAGAAAAATCATTTCTAAGAGTATTCGACGATATCGAAAGAACACCCTCTGAACGAGAAATCACTGCAGCACTTAAACGATTGGTAATGAAAGAACTTCCAATAGTTGGTTTTTTATCAGGCCACGATGAGAGAAGTTGTCATGATGGTAGCGACAGAGGCTATAAAATATTTACCCAGGAAAAAACCTTTCGATACTCTCTTATAAATCAGGGATTTGATTTTGAAAATATTTCCTTGACTGATGAAATACCTCAAAACATAAATATGCTTGTCATTGCCGAACCAAAGGGAGCGTTAAGCGAATTGGAAATGGTAAATCTGGATAAATATATCGAGAGAGGAGGAAATATGATGATTCTCGGGGAACCCGGACGTGAAGATTTTTTAAATCCCATTACAAAGAAACTTGGAGTCACATTTTCCCCCGGTGTTTTAGTGAAACAAGGCAGAATTATTGAACCGGAAACGAAAGCTTCCTACTCTAGTTCAAAGAGCAAAATAGACACAATCCCGGCAGTTACAATTTCACCAGAGTTAATGATTGAAAGCCCCACTCCTGAAGCAGTTGAATGGTCATATCATCTTGGGAATATGAAAAAGCGAGAATATGTACTTGCTTCTCCCACATTTTCTTCTTTAATGATTGATTCAATAAATAAATTTAAGGTATTGCCATTGTTTGAATGTGATAGTTCGTGGATTGAAGTAGAAACAACAAACTTTGCAGATGATATCGTAAATTTAAATCCTCAGGCGGGGGAAATATTAGGTAAAAATATATTGGCAGCTGCCCTTTCACGTAATATTAATAATAAGGAACAACGAATAATTATCACTGGTGATGCAGACTGGATAAGCAACAAAGAATTAGGAACATCACGTAACAAAATAGCAGCCTCAAACTACCATTTTATAAATGCTTCATTTTTTTGGTTATCAAATAACGAAGTACCTATCGACGTAAGACGCCCGGATACAACAGATAACAAATTTAAACTCACTCAATCGGGTTGGCAAGTTTCAAGTCCTATATTAAAATGGGCTTATCCTGTTCTATTGCTTATAGTTGGTTTGATAATTATGATAAGAAGAAGGGGCAGATAGAGGAAGATGCTCGTTTCACAAATTTGAATCAATAGGTATCTGAAACGGATATTTGTGCAAGATTTTCTATTCAGCACACGTCTTATTATATCGTATTATATTATGGACTTTACAGTTGATAAACAAACGCTTGACGACCTAAATATATTTGGCAAACAGGGGGGTATTTCAATCTACAATTTTTTCTGTTCAACTTATACCAAGGGAGGGGCTTTGTTGTTGGAAAAGATGTTTCGATACCCTTTAGCAGACAAGGATGAAATAAATAACAGGACAGACACAATCCGTTTTTTTCAAAAAAATAAGATCACTTTCCCTTTTAACGGACAGTTGTTCGATATTGTAGATAAATATTTACAAAACACAGATGTACGCTCAAAGCTTTCTAATGAAGAGGACACGTTGAAGAGAAAATTTAGAAGTGCAATCGGGGTAGAAAATGAATATGAACTGCTTCATAAAGGGGTAATCGCGATGATAGAAATCATCAACAGCGCCAAAGACTTTATTCATCAGATAAAAAAAACAGCCTCTTTCAAATCTTATGAAGAAGATGTGGAGAAGTTCGAGTTTATTTTCAAAATAAACAATTTAGATTGGACACAAAAGGAAAAAAACAAGAAACATCTCAGATACCCGGAAACAGCAAAATACGATAGGATATTGCGTTTTGAAAAAAATAGAGAGATGAGAATATTGTTGGAATTAATTTTCCGGCTTGATGTATTTATTTCAGTAGGAAATATATCTACAACATATGGACTTACCTATGCTAAAGCCACCAACAATGTAGATAAGAAAATAGAAATAAAAGATTTGTATCATTTGAATATAAAGGATCCTGTCAAAAATGATGTCAGTATAGGAAAAAACTCAAATATGATCTTTCTTACAGGTGCGAATATGGCAGGCAAATCAACATTAATGAAATCTATTGGTATCGCGGTGTTCTTAGCTCATGTTGGTTTTCCTGTACCTGCAACCGCTATGGAATTTTGCGTTCAGGATGGTTTATTTACGACAATTAATCTTCCTGACAATATGAATGTGGGATATAGTCATTTTTACGCGGAAGTTTTGCGTGTAAAAAAAATAGCATATGAAGTAGCAAAAGAGAAGAAATTTCTAATAATTTTTGATGAATTATTCCGGGGAACCAATGTGAAAGACGCCTATGATGCTACAGTAGCTATTTTAGAGGCATTTGCAAAAAGAGAGCAGAGTACATTTATCATATCAACCCATATCATTGAAGCCGGTGAAACGTTAATGAAAAAAAATGACAATATTAAATTTTTATATCTTCCGACCAAAATGGAAGGAGAAATACCTGCCTATACATATACATTAGAAGAGGGCATCACAAATGATCGTCACGGAATGGTCATCATACGCAATGAGAAAATATTAGAGATTCTAAATGAAGAAAAACAGCTTACTTATGAGTTTTTTAATAGATAAGCAAACACTTGATGACCTAAATATTCTAGGAAAGTATGCCGTGAACTCCATTTACTCGTTATTCAATGTGGTAATAACGGCTGGAGGGGAGAAACTTTTAAATAAATATTTTCATAATTTATTAAATGATCATGAAAGCATAAATAAACGTAGTCAGTTATTTTGTTTTTTTCAAAACGGGGATTATCAATTTCCAATAAAAAAGGAAGATTTTGTCCTAGCCGAGGCTTATTTAACGCAAACGAATTATTCCAACCCATTGAATGCGTTTCTACATGCGACACGGGTACAGTTCTTGCGTAAAATCGGGCTTGACAAAGAGTATCAAATCCTTAAAGAAGGTATGATTGCAACAACAAAGGTATTCCGCAGTTTGACGACCTTTGGTGAAACGTTTGACAACGGCCTGGTTCAGAATCCTTTTGCCTTACAATGTGAGACACTGAAAACAATTCTAAATAACAAACAATTACAGTGGATAAAAAAGTCAGAAACAGATGACAAGATCACTTTTATTCAATTTGCCAAATATGATTATGTATTACGTTATGCATTAAAAAATGAATTAGCAGAATTACTTCATATCATCTATGAAATTGACGTAAATATTGCTGTAGCAAAAGTTGCCGAAAAAGAAGGATTCAGTTATGCAAAAGCTTATAGCAAAGAGAGGAATTTCCTTTCTTTTGAAGAGTTATTTCATCCTTGTGTGAATGACGCAGTAGGGAATGATATTGAATTTTCTGATGAAAAGAATGTGGTTTTTCTTACAGGAGCAAATATGGCCGGAAAATCAACCTTGATGAAAGCAATTGGTGTTGCCGTGTACCTTGCTCATATGGGATTTCCAATACCCGCAAAAAAATTTGAGTTCTCCGTGAAAGATGGCATATTTACTTCTATCAATGTACCTGATAATTTGCATTTAGGATATAGTCATTTTTATGCAGAGGTACTGAGAGTAAAGAATATTGCAGAAGCTGTGATTTCAAATCGTTATTTACTTATCCTGTTTGATGAGTTATTCAAAGGAACAAACGTGAAAGATGCATATGATGCAACCGTTCATATTACCAAAGCGTTTTCAAAGAAGATCTTCAGTTCTTTTATTATTTCAACGCATATCATGGAAGCTGGAGTAGCATTACAAAAAGAAGAAACCCAAATTCAATTTCTCTATTTACCCACCGTGATGAAAGGTGTTATACCCATTTATACTTATAAACTGCAAAAAGGCATCTCTGATGACAGGCATGGAATGGTAATTATTGGCAATGAAAAAATTATTGAAATAATTAATGGTGCACATTTATAACACAAAAAAACTTGAATTATTTATTCATTAAACATGATATTATGATTACAATTAATAAAAAGATTATTTTGTTCCTCCTGGTCATTTTCACAGGAATCTCGTCAACCTTATCTCAAAGTTTTGATGTTTCAGCACAACTTCCCATAGATGAGGAGTTTGTAATTGGGAAACTACCCAATGGTTTAACCTATTACATAAGAGAAGCAAGCAATCCAAAAGGGCGGGCTGAATTTTTCATTGTACACAATGTCGGCTCACTTCAGGAAGAGGATGACCAGAGGGGGCTTGCTCACTTTCTTGAACACATGGCTTTTAACGGGACCAAGAACTTCCCCGACAAGGCTCTTTTAAATTATTTTGGAAGCATCGGCGTGAAATTTGGAGCAAACATCAACGCTTACACTTCAATGGACAGAACCGTTTACAATATTTCTCAAGTTCCCGTGACCAGCAACACAGTGATCGACTCAACACTGCTTGCCTTGCACGATTGGTCACACTATATTTCATGTGAAGCGGAAGAGATTGAAAAAGAACGAGGGGTAATCAGGGAGGAGTGGCGCCGGGGAGACATTGCCTTAACCCGAATGATGAAAGCGATATCGCGATTTCAACAGACAGGTTCCCGATTTGCCGAGAGAGATGTCATCGGCTTGGTCAGTGTGATTGACAATTTTGAACCTCAAACGCTCATAGATTATTATCACAAATGGTACAGGCCCGACTTGCAGGCCGTAATTGTTGTGGGAGACATTGATAAAAAAGAGATGGAACAACGCATTATTAAAACCTTTTCATCGATACCTGCGGTAGAAAACGCGGCCGTGAAGCAATATTACAGCATCCCCGATAATAAGGAACCCATCATCGGATACTTTACAGACCCTGAAACCTCTGCCGTTTCTGCAAGATTGTCGGTGAAAATTCCAATGTTGAGTGACAGCGAGAAACAAACAGAACGGTATTTTTACGAAAAGTTGATTGAAGACATTTTCATTGAACTCATGAAAAACAGGTTCAGGGTTACATCTTTAAGTCCCGAAGCTCCTTTCAGGATGGTAATCCCTGTATTCGGAAGTATCAGCTATGCAAGCAGGATGTTTACCGCTACGGCAATTCCCGTGGAGGATGAAAAAACATTCGATGCGCTTCAGGGAATCGTAACAGAAATAGAAAGAACCAGGCAATACGGTTTTGAGCAGGAAGAATTAAACCACGTGAAAAAAATTGTCGCTGCCAATTTAGAGAAAGAGTATCAGAAAATAAAGGAACGAAAAAATGTTGACTATGTGAACGATGCCATAGAAAACTATACCAGAAACACGCCGTTGGTGACCCTGGAACAAAAAAATGTTTCACAAAAAAATATACTCGGGAAAATTGCGCTTACAGACATAAACTCAGCCATAAACAAATTCCTGAGTTCAGAGAATAGGGTAGTGGTTTTTGCAACTCCTGAAAAAATAAAACAGACATTGCCAACAGAATCTCAGGTATTAGCCATGATGGAAGAAGTTCAAAATACTGAACAAGAGCAGTTTATTATTGCAGAAAAGAAAGAAATTCAGTTCTCCGACATTAAAGCTCCAGGCCGAATCATTAAATCGAGAAACGTTACTTCCAAAGATTATGGAATAAAATACGAAATGCCTTTGGATTCAACTACCGAATGGACTTTACAAAATGGGGTTAAAGTGGTGTGGAAAGAAGAATTTGGTAAAAAAGAGAATGTAAGTATGTTTGCTTTTCGTAAAGGCGGATATGCCTACCCTGAAAATATTGAAGACCAAAAGGTACTGAACTCTTTTTTACGAGACATTGCCATAAACAACCTGAATCAGCACGAACGAGCAGAGTGGAGTTTAAAAAATAAGCTCAGCCTTTCGCCCTACATCACCGAACGAAATGAAGGATTTTCAGGCTCTTTCGACCCTGAAAGCAGTGAAAAATTTTTCAATTTGTTGCACAAATATTTCACGGATGTATCGGCAAACCAAAAAGAAGTCGAGAACTTTAAGAGAAGAATGCTAAAGAGCATCGAGAATAAAAATGCCCAGACATTTTACAAAGATTCCGTAAATAAACTCACATATAGTAATAATCCATTGCGAACAGATTACAAAGAACCTTATGTTCAGTCATTGACACCATCAAAATTGAACGCCCTGTATCAATCTCATTTTTATAACCCACAAGGCTTTACTTTTATTTTTTCAGGACCTATGCGATCTAAAGACGCCAAACCGCTCATTGAGAAATACATGGCATCAATTTCCGGCAAAGCCAAAGTACCTGATCTGAAATTTAAAGAACCTGTCTTAAGAACCGGAGAAGTCAGCCTCCGATACAAAGCCCCAGATTTATTAAGTTCGAAAGCATCGGTGACAAGAATTTATCACAATAAATCCGATTATACCGCGATGAATAACCTATTGGCAAAATTCACTGCTTATATATTAAGTAACCGATACTTAAAATCAATTCGTGAAGATAAAGGAGGTACTTATCACGTGGGTGTAAAAAGCGAACTGAGCCGTTATCCAACCCCTACTGCAATCATGGAAATCAATTTCGATACCGATCCCGCTTTAGTTGACGACTTATTGAGCGTGGTTCAGGGAGACATTCAAAATTTAGTTACTCAGGGGCCTACGGAGAATGAAATCAGTGAAATAAAATTATATTTGGAAAAAAGATTTCAAGACAGAAAAGAGAATATTTCATGGAATGGCATCATTTCTAATGCATTAAAAGAGGAGCCTTATCTCGATCTGGAAGAACTCTCTTTGTTGGATAAAATTAATACACATAACGTACATCAATTCGCCAAATCTATTTTCCTTGCAAACAATAAAATGACATTTGTATTTGAACCACAGTAGAAGATCACTTAACCTTAGGGACTCACTTCCTCTCAAGTGAGTCCCTAAGGTAATCAACACTCATTTTCAACAAAATATATTTCACCATGAAAAAGAAAAAAAGCACTTTAATTCCCCTTTCAATGCCATTTTTCTGTTGTCTGCTTATTTCTTGTGGTTCCCTAAAAAATTCACCTTGTGGTGAATTGGATGGCAGACGCTACCGGATTAAAGAGAAGAATGAGATTAAGGAACTTTACTTACTCACTGAAAACGGAGAACTTAATGCATACCCAATAATAGATAGTAATGATCCTCTTTTACCGGATAGTATGCAAAAAAAAGTTTATCCGCGAATTGTAAAAAACAATACTCTTCCCGCTCCTTTAAATTTGTATAAAAACGGTATAAACCTCGAACTAATGGTTTTGCCTCTAAAACTAAGGCCTTCTGTAGAAAACGTACCTTTACAACTGAATTCTGATTTCAACGGGGCTATTTTTGTTGGATACAGCTTCGATAAATACAATTTGAGTTATAACCGGATAACAAACAATTTATCTAGACGTGTTTTAAACAACTACAAATTTTCTTATGGTGGTTTTATAGGTTTAGGGAGTACCTTCATGTCTCCTACAACAACAGCGCATCAAACGGATGAAGAATACGACGGGGTTGTTTTACAAAAGGGCATTGCCGGCGTCATTGAAGTAAATAATTTTACACTCGGAATAGCGCTGGGATTTGATAACTTACTAAGCAGCGACCGGAAAATATGGATTTATGAGAATAAGCCTTATTTCGCTTTATCGGTCGGCTTGGACATAAATTAAAATAAGTGGGTACTTATCGACGGAATCGCCAGGAGTATATCACGAGAATGTCAACCTACCCTATCTTCACCGTAACTTATTCGATTAGCTTCGAATATAACTCGAATATCAACCAAATATATCTAAGATAAAAAGGGTTTGTTCCGGATATATTCGGTGGCGCTGAGCGCCGCGATTGTGCCGTCGCTCACAGCAGTAGTAACCTGACGATAACGCTTTGCCACACAGTCGCCCGCTGCAAAAACACCGGGCAGGTCTGTTTTCATCGTTTCATCGACCATGATTTCGCCCTTTTCATTCATCTTCACGAGCTCCTCAAAAGCTTCCGTATTGGGTATATAGCCGATAAAGACAAAAACGCCGTCGGTCTCCAGATCGGTCAACGTGCCTGTTTTCAGATGCTCAACCTGCACCTTTTGTAAAATACCGTTTCCCATATAGGCACGCAACTCCGATTCCATGATAAAACTTATTTTGGGATTACGTTCCGCCTCTTCCACTGCATGTGCAAATGCCTGAAAATGATCAAACTGATGCACGATGGTAACATGCGATGCAAAATGCGCAAGAGTCACGGCCTCTTCCAGGGCCGAATTTCCACCGCCGACCACAACCAGCCTTTTGTTCCGGAAGAAGTCGGCATCACAGGTGGCACAGTAAGAGATACCTCTCCCTTCAAATTCTTTCTCTCCCGGGATATTGAGTGAACGGGGTTTACCACCGGGGGCTAGGATGACTGCTCTGCCACGGAATATTCTTCCGTCTTCAAGTTCCACCTCCTTGATCTCTTCAACCAAACGGTAGTTCACAATTTTGACATTAGTCTTGAGTGTACAGCCAAAGCTTTTTGCCTGCCGTTTCATAATGTTGGCCAACTCATATCCTTTAATTGTCTCCACACCGGGATAGTTGGCAATCTCGTTTGTCAGGACAATCTGTCCACCGGTCACCCCTTCACTCAAAATCAGTGTATCGAGTTTTCCTCGGGAAGCGTAAATTCCCGCAGAGAGGCCGGCAGCACCGGCACCCAGGATCATTACATCATATATCTTCTCCATCTTTTCTGCTTAGCTTTATATCTCAAATCGCATTCACGACCTATCTCCTTGAGACGAATGATATTCCTTCAAAAATGCGTAAAAAACTCCTCACATGCAGTATTTCCCACACTATTTTACCTAAATTCTCCCTATCAGGCAAGATACTGATCAAGATTCTCCTTCACCTGCGACATACTTTGAATGCTGGTCGTCGCTTTCGCTACCTTTCCATTCTTATAGTACATGGTGAACGGTAATCCCATGAAACCGCGACATTCAGGTGCATTCCGGATAACACCCGATTCCGGGCTGTCGAATGCCATGGAGTAAAACTTCACTTCGGGACGTTCTTCCTCCAGCTCTTCCATAATCTCATACACCGGGATACACATCGGCCCCATGCGTCCACAACACACCATCACATTTTCGTTCTCGCTGATGATCTTCTGCAACTCTGCTGCAGTTTCAATTTCCTGAATATTGGTTCTTAAGTACTTCATTTTTTTATTGTTTAAATTGATTTATATATGGATACAAAGGTAGAGCATGCAAACGAAGAGAACGATAAAATAAGGCTGACAGATTCCATGACTCAGGGTGAAATGCAACAGTTATTTAGCTAATGAAAATCAGTTTTCGGAAAAGATGGTATCTTTGTCACAAAGTAAAGCAACGTATGGTACATTGAATGAATAACAAAATGGACAATTGCGAAAAGATGGTGGCCTGTTTCCGCGACCTGAAGCCGGAAGAGCTGAAGCTGATCAGTTCAGGCAAAACAGAGCTTACCTATCTGGCAGGTGAGATCCTCTTCAAACAGGGAGCCTTCTCCACACATGTATTGCTGGTCATGGACGGACTGGTAAAAGTGTACCTGCAGACGGGAAGGGACAAGCAACTCAACCTGCAGCTGGCTAAAACAGGCGACTTCCTCGCCTTCTCCTCCCTCTTTGGAGAGGCAGTACACCCCACCTCGGCAGTAGCACTTACCGACACCCAGGTGTGCATGATAGACAAAGAGAAAATGAGGTTGCTGTTGTTGCAAAATGCGGAGTTTGCCATGCGCATCACTTCACGCAATTACCGGAACGAACGGCAACTGCTCACCGTGATAGGAAACATGACCTCAAAACAGATGCGGGGGAAACTCGCTTCCGCGCTGCTCTATCTCAGCGGGGATGACTTCTTGGGCCAGGATATCTTTGTCCATCTCTCGCGGCAGGATTTGGCCAATTTTGCCTCCGTAGCCACCGAGAGCGCCATCAAACTGTTGAAAGAGTTTGAGCGCGACGGTATCATTGCGCTCGAAGGGAAAGGGATCACTATCCTCGACAGGGAAGAACTGGAGAAGACTGAAAGGATAGGATAAACATTTGTATATCAAACAATGTACAGCCATCTACGCTTAACACATCAATCTTATCTTGTCGACAGAAAGGTAATTTCACCCGTATTGCCCAGAAATATTCCTCCGGTTTTAACCGTTCTGGCTGATCATTTTCAGCATTTTTTTATCAATGATTCTCACTTGTCTCCCTTCCATCTGAATGATTCCGTCCTGGATAAACTCGGAGAGCGCGCGGTTGATGCTCTCCCTCCCAGCATCCACCCAGTTTCCGATCTCCGACTGGGAGAGTGGAAGAGTAAACTGTTCTGCCTCAAAAAGGTTCTCTGAAAATTCGAGCAGCACATCTGCGAGATTTCCCTTTATCTGCTTCTGGGTGCGGCTGGCACAACGCCGGTAGGCTTCCAGTTCACTCTTGCACAACTCCATAAGAATATAACTGCTGAATTCTCTGTTTTCTTCCAATAGTTTCTTAAACACCTCCAGGTCAATAAAGCAGATCTCTGAATCGAGCACTGCCGTCACACTATACTGATTGATTTTGTCGCCGAACGTAGTGGGAAGCCCAAGATAAGTCGGCGCCTTCACCAGCTTCACGATCTGCTCCCTGGAGGGACCCGTAATATGAATTCTAGCCATTCCCTTTCGTAAAAAGATCACGTTGGTAGAAAACACACCTTGTTTAATAATGGCATCACCCTTCCTGAATTTCACCACCGCATGGTTCCCGCTCAGCATCGCAAGCTGGCAATCCTTCATGCTGGCAGACGATCTCAACACACAGGCACAGTCGGCACACTCGTTGTTCATACGATAAAGATTATCCGAAGAAATATAGCACACTTCCAATTTCCAAACAAAAATAGAAAAAGATGTGACATATCTCACAAAATAAAGTAAAAAACTGCACGGAGCTAAAATAAAATAATAATGAATTATTCCTTTAATTTGCACTTAATTCATTTACAAAATCATACAGGATAAATATGGAAAATACCAACGACATCTCCATGAAAGCTCTCCGGGATGAACTGGAGAGTCTCAAAGCAAAAACAACCCGTCTGGAAGATTGCCGGAAGGATCAGCTCTCTATCGCCATCGTATCGGGCGACATGGACAAGATCCTGGCAGCGATGATCATCTCACTGGCTGCTGCCGCTATGGATTCAAAGGTGAAGCTTTTCTTTTCCTTCTGGGCACTCTCTGCCCTGCGCGACCCGCAAAAGAAGCCAAAGGGCAAGGATTTCATCTCAAAGATGTTCGGCATAATGCTCCCCAAAGGGCGCAACAAGCTGAAACTCTCCAACATGAACATGTGTGGCATGGGACCGGCGATGATGAAAAGACTGATGAAAAAACAGCACGTGATGTCGCTAGACGATATGTTCAGCGAAGCTGCTACCCTAGGCATTGAGATTACCGTCTGCGAGATGTCGATGAACCTGATGGGCTTCAAAAAGGAGGAGATCATCGACTACCCGCACCTGCGCTATGCCGGAGCAACCACTTTCGTAGCAGATGCCGGCGAGAGTAGCATGCAATGGTTTATATAACGTTTCAAAGTTGGCAAGTTAGTAAGTTCGAAGTTCTTTGTTCGAGACTCCAAAAAATCAGGAGGCAAAACTTATCCCTTACTGCTGAAAACAATACATTCATCCTAAATAATGAAAACAATGACTACAGAAGAATTGAGAGCACTAAAAGTGGCAAAATCGGTAGACGCACGGGGCACAGCCTGCCCGGGACCGCTCCTTGAAGCGAAAAAAGCCATCGGCACCATCGCGGCAGACGACGTGATGGAGATCCTCTCGGCCGACGAGGGTACCAAGTCCGACATCCCCAAATGGTGCAAGAAACAGGGGCACGAGTACCTTGGCACCGTGGAGGAGAACGGCTACTTCAAGGTATACATGAAGAAGAAATAACCCATCCCCAACAATGAAAAAAAGTGCCAGGATACTGGTTTTTTCGACGGAAAAAATCTCCGATCCCGCCATCGACATGGCGGGGTTGCTGAAGCTCCACTACCCACCGACGGTCTACACCATCACCGTTCCCTGTTCCAGCGGCATCAAGCCCGGCTGGATCCTGCATGCCTACGAACGGGGGTTCGACGGGGTGTTCATTGCGGCCGACGGCAGCGACTGTGTCTACGGGGAGAGCTGCACGGAGAAGACAGGCAACCTGGTGGCCGACACCCACGAGCGGATGAAAGCCCGGAGCCTCGACCCCGCCCGCCTACGCATGGCCGCCATCTGCTCCGTATGCAGCGAAGCGTTCGTGAAGCAGATACGCAGCTTCAACGAATACCTGATCAAAACAACCAACGCATAAATTCCGATGAACGAAGAGAAGAAGATCATTCGCTACGACGCCCTGGTGGTGGGGGGCGGGATCGCCGGCGGCGAGGCGGCGCTCAACCTGGCCAACAGTGGCTACCGGGTGTTGCTGGTGGAAAAGCAACGTTCCCTCGGGGGGAAGATGATCCTGCTGAGCAAGGTGTTCCCTACGCTCGACTGCTCTGCCTGCATCACCACGCCCAAAGTGTCAGAGATCGCCCGCCACAGGAACATCACCATCTTCACCGAGAGCGAGGTGACTGGTATCGTCAAGAGGTCGGAGAACAATTTTGTGGCGCAGATCACCAAAAAACCGCGCTATGTGCACGTGGAGGACTGTACCGCCTGCCAGCTCTGCGAGCAGGCATGCCCGGTGAGCGTGCGCGATGAGTATCAATATGGGCTGATCGGCAGGAAGGCAGCCTTTATCCCTTTCAGCATCGCCAACCCCAAGGCGGCAGCCATCGACATCGAGAACTGCACGCTCTGTGGTGCCTGCGAGAAGGTGTGCCCCACCCAATGCATCGACTTCACCATGGAGCCGGAGCAGTACGAGCTGCATGCCCGCACGGTGGTGATTGCCACCGGCTTCAAACTCTTCGATCCGCTGGAGATTCCGCGCTACGGCTATGGACAGTACAAAAATGTGATCACCTCCATGCAGATGGAGCGGGAGATCGCTCCCACCCGTCCTTTCAACACCATCCTGCGTCCGGGCGACGGCAAGGTGCCCGACAAAATTGCCTACATACTCTGTGCCGGCTCGCGTGACGCTTCGGTGGGCAACCCCATCTGCTCGCAGATCTGCTGCATGTACTCCATCAAGCAGGCACAGCTGCTGATGGGTGCCCTTCCCATGGCCGACGTCACCATCTACTACATCAACATCCGCTCTTTCGGCAAGGGCTTTGAGGAGTTTTATCAGCAGGCTAAAGGGATGGGTGTCACCTTTGTGAAGGGCAAGGTCGGCACCATCAAAGAAAAAGAAAACGGCAACCTGATTCTGCGCTATGAGGACATCGGCGAAGGAGTGGTCAAAGAGGCAGAGCATGACATGGTGGTGCTCTCGGTAGGAGTAAAGTCGAACCCCGACGCCGGCAAGATCTTTCCACAGGGAACATTGAAACTCGACCCTCACCGGTTTGTTACCCAGACCGACCTGATGGGCAGCCCTGCACGGACCAGCATCGACGGCGTCTTCGTGGCCGGCACTGCTGCCGCCCCGATGGACATTCCCGATTCGATTCTCTCGGCCGGCTCGGCATCCTCCGAAGCAATCAGTTACATCATACAACACCAGGAAGCATAAACGATTATGAAAGAGAGAATAGGCGTCTACATCTGCCATTGCGGCGGCAACATATCCGATTATGTTGATGTGGAGAAGGTGCGTCAGGCCGTGGAACACGAAAAAGGAGTAGCCTTGGCGAAGACCACCCTCTTCGCCTGCTCCGACGCCAACCAGAACGACATGGTGGAGGATATCCGCACCCACAACCTCGACGGGGTGATCGTCGCCTCCTGCTCCCCCAAGCTTCACCTCACGACCTTCCGCAACGTGACCGAACGGGGAGAACTGAACAAGTACACCTACGTGCACACCAACATCCGGGAACAGGCCTCCTGGGCGCACTCCAACGACAAGGAGGGTGCCACAGACAAGGCAATCCGTCTGGTGAAGGCAGCCATCGCCAAATCTCGCTTCGCCGAGCCACTCTACCCCAACCTTTTTGAAGCCGAAAAAACCATCGCGGTAATCGGTGCCGGCATCGCCGGCATGAAGGCAGCCGCTGCCCTGGCGGACAAGCAAACAGAGGTGCTCCTGATCGAGAAAGAACACCGGGTAGGGGGACACACCGCCACCTGGGGTACCCTGGCGATGACGGAGGAGAGCGGCAGTACCCTCACGGAACGGATCTACCACGACCTGCTGCGACGGGAGAATGTGACCATCATGACCGGTACGGAAGTAATCTCCTCCAAGGGAAGCATCGGCAACTTCACCCTTAAAGTACGTAAGCGGCCGACAAAGGATGGCGACCCGGTGGAGACCGCCGAGTTCACAGTAGGCTCGGTCGTGGTGGCCACCGGCTTCGACTCCTACCAGCCCAAAGAGGGTGAGCTCGGCTTCGCACAGAGCGACAACGTGATCACGTTGCCTGAGTTTCGTCATCTGATCGACAGAGCCGAAGGGAAAGAGCTGGTGTACAACGGGAGAAAAATCCGCCACATCGCCTATATCTATTGCGTGGGCAGCCGCCAGACCAATGGAGAGAACACCTACTGTTCCCGCTTCTGCTGTACCTCGGCTATCCATGCATCCATCCTGGTGAAGAAGAAGTTCGCAAAGATCAACAACTACCATCTCAACCGCGGCATCCGCACCTATGGCAAGCAGGAGCTGCTCTATGCCGAGTCGCTGGCGATGGGCGACCTCTACCTGCAGTGGGGAGAGGAGACACCCCCTGCTGTAGTGATGGAGGGAAAGGGGGCAACGATAACCCTCCGTGATATCCTCTCCTCCAACAGAGAGCTGGAACTGGAGGCAGACCTGGTGGTACTGGTGACCGGCATGGTGCCACGTGCCGACAACAGTGTGGGCACCCTCTTCAAGCTACCCAGGGGGAGAGACCGCTTCTTCAACGAAGTACACATGAAGCTGCGTCCGGTGGAAACAGTGATCGACGGTGTTACCATCGCCGGCAGCTGCCAGGGACCGAAGAACATCACAGAGTCAGTCAATTCAGCCCTGTCGGCAGCAACCAAGTCCTTCTCGCTGATCAGCAAGGGGACGCTCGAGACGGAGCCAATTGTGGCGGAGGTGAACAGCGACATATGCAGCTGGTGTGGGAAATGTGCGGAGGCCTGTCCCTTCGATGCGATCCTGCAAAAAGAGGTGGGCGGCAAAACGGTGGCGATGGTTAACAACTCGGTCTGCAAGGGATGCGGTATGTGCGCTCCGGTATGTCCGCCCGACGCTATCAACCTGATCAACTATTCGAGTGAAGAGATAATGAGTATGATTGACGCATTGGCTTAAGAACATGAAAGCAGAAAAAGGGAAAACAGCCCGCTACCTACGGGAAAAACAGGGCGTTCCGGAACATGTGAAAGAGGAGCTGAAAGAGTTCAACCGGATCAAGCGGGCCATCACCGGCGCGCTGGAGCAGGAAGAGCTGACCATTGCACAGCTCGCAGAACGGCTGCAGATGCCCCTCCACGAGGTTACCTACCACCTGCTTACCCTGGTGAAATATGGAGTGGTGGCCACCGGCAAGATCGATGAGATGGACGAATACTATTCGTATAAACTGGTAAAATAATGGCAAGCAAAATCAATCCCCGTTTTTCGGAAGAGCTCAAGAGATACGGTTCCGTCAATTTCAACGCATGCTACAACTGCGGCAACTGCACCGCCGTCTGCTCCCTCTCCTCCCCCGACAACTCCTTTCCCCGCGAGATGGTGCGGCTCAGCGCGCTAGGCCTTGAAGATGAGCTGAAGCAGTCCCTCAAGCCATGGGAGTGCTACTACTGCGGTGAATGCACCACGCAATGCCCGCAGACGGCCAACCCGGGTGAGTTGATGATGTCGCTGCGGCGATGGCTCACCGCACAATACGACTGGACCGGCCTCTCGGGACTGCTTTACCGTTCCCTCGCCTTCACCATCGCAGCTCTGCTGCTGGTAGCGGCAGGCGTCCTCTTCTTTGCCCGTACTTTCGGTTTTGATGTAGCGACCCTGCTCCATGCGGGTCACCGCTTCGAGATGCTGGCAATCGCCACCGTCTTCCTGGTGATCTTTATCCCCAACCTGCTTCGGATGTGGCACTTCACCATCGTAAAGCAGAAAGTGAGGACACCCATGATGAGCTACATCACTGCCCTCCCTGAACTGTTCATCAACATGTTTACCCAGAGAAAGGCAAAAGATTGCGATGAGAAAGATAACTTCCGCTGGCTGGAACACCTGGTGCTGGTGTTCGCCTACCTGTCGCTCCTCTTCACCACTGTCTTCCTCAACTGGTTCGGTACCGGGAGCCTTTTTATCATTGTGCTCGGTTATGTGGAGAGCTTCCTTATCTCCGTCATCACCGTCCATTTCGTATCGGGCAGGATCAGGCAGAACAAATCGCTGAACAAGTTCTCGCAACCCTCCGACTGGCTCTTTGTGATCTGGCTGCTGCTGATGGGGCTGACAGCCTTTCTGGTGAGGCTCTTCATCGACCTGAATATACTCGAAAACAATATCTGGATGTATATCCTTCACCTCACCGTGCTGGCACAGTGGGCGCTGATCATCGTCCCCTTCGGCAAATGGACCCATTTCCTCTACCGTTCCTTCGCGCACTATTTTGCGAGAATTAGAAGCCTACAGAAATCCTAAACGGTCTCAGGAGCGCAGAAACAAATATTCAAGGTTGCGGAACTGGGCAGCCCCCTTGTCACATATCGCGGGATAGACCTGCATCCTCTTACGCCAAGAGCCAACGAAAATATTGTCAGTCAGGAACGGTTATTAACCGGAAAAAAACATCTTTACCGTAGGAATGCGGTTCCATTCGTGTCAAACATACCAAAAGAGAGTTCACCAGACTGTATGTCGGACAAGCAACTTATAGAAGAGATTAGATCAGGCAACCTCGACGCCTTCAGCATCCTGATGGAACGATATCAGCAACAGGTGTTTCGTATGGCCATGGGATTTCTGCATATAAAAGAAGATGCGGAAGACCTCACACAGGAGATTTTTATCCGTCTCTATGAGTCCCTCCACACCTTCCATGCAGATGCCGCATTCAGCACCTGGCTTTATCGGATCGCCCTCAACATGTCGCTCAATCAACTCCGCAAGAACAAAAAGAGACAACTGTTGCAATCAATCGAATCGATTTTCAACCGTGACAGCAGAGAAAAGACTCCCTTGGAGATGCTTGAGAGCAAAGAGAGAGACAGAGAAATCCAGGCAGCCATCGACGCCCTTCCAGAGAGGCAACGGATGGCTTTTATCCTGAGCCGTTACGAAGAGTTACCGCAAAAGCAGATCGCTGCGATCATGAACCGTTCGGAAGGGGCCGTGGAGCAATTGCTGCAAAGAGCCAACGAGAATCTGAGAAAAAAACTGCAGACACCGTAGGAAATATGTTCATGACGTGTCTAACCAATTAAAGAAAATAAGAAATGATAAAAAAAGGTTATCCTGTAGACGAGCTGATCCGGCGTGAAAGAGAAACGGAACCCGGTCCGTTCCTTGCCAGCCGCGTGATGGCAGAAATTGAGCGGAGAAGCGAAAAAGTAAGCAGAAGAGCTCCACTATGGCAAAGCCTCATTCTCGCTGGAAGTATCGCCGCGGTGGCTTTTCTGGGGATATCCATCGGTAACAACTACAGTGAGCGGACAGCTGTTGGCATGAGCCTCAACATCAACGATGGTCAGATCGAGAACCTGAGATATTACAACTTAACAGATTATGAACAGAACGACTAAAATTCTCTGGTGGATCATTGCCCTGCTGGTGATCCTCAATCTCACCACCATCGGCACCATACTTGTCAGAGCCAAGGCGATGGGAGAAGAGGAGTTGGCCATCGTGCTGGATGAAGATCAGTCCAGTCCTCTCACAGGAAGATTCTTCAGGCAAAACCTCGGGTTCAATGATGCACAAATGGTTCAATTCAGAGAGGCACGCCGTACCTTTCAATATGCCGCAAACGAACTGATCTTTGAGATGGACTCGCTTAAAAGCGAGATGTTCGCTGAGTTAAACAAACAGACACCCGACACGGTCCGGCTGAATAATCTATCAGATCAAGTGGGAAACAGACACGCCGAGTTAAAAAAGATCACCAACGATTTTTATCTTAAGTTAAAAAAAATGTGCAGCGAAACGCAATGCGAACAACTGCAACAGACTTTCCTCCCGCTCTTCCGTGACGGTACCGTAAACCGGGGCAGAGGTTATCAGTGGAACGACAGTATCGCAACAGGTCAGGGACACAGACACAGGTATGGTAGAGGCGGCAGAAGTGAATGAAAAAGCAAAATAATATCAAGACAATAAACCAATTAAATTCAGAAAAAAATGAGAACAAAAATTTTTATTTCAGCATTGGCAGTGTTACTCTCTGTCGGTCTGGTCGCAGCCCAGGAGCCGGAAAAAAAGGAGAAGACGACCACCACTCAGCAAGGACCCGCTTTTGTGGATAAGGACAACAACGGTATTTGCGACAATTTCGAGAACGGAACGCCCGGCAACCCGAATGCCAACGGGAAGCAACGCCTCCTTGACGGCAGTGGCAGAGGAAAAGGAATGTGCTACGGCATGAGAAACGGTCGCGGCAGAGGTGGCAGGAATTTTGTGGATGCCAATAAGAACGGCGTTTGCGACAATTATGAGAACGGAA
>NZ_DCEN01000025.1:2669-3577 GCF_002316955.1 Proteiniphilum sp. UBA1028 | reverse complement strand
TGAATGAAAAACTACAAGAAAAAAGACTCTTGTAGTTTTTTCTTTTCAAACCTCTCGTTAATTTGTGTGAGGGGATTTGAAAAGAAAAAACATGATTAGCGGTAAAGTCACCCAAGCTACTGTAGAGAGGTAAAACCGTCCGTTGGAAAGCATGTATTTGGCTGTTTGGATGGACGGTATCGTTTTCAAGGTGAGGGATCCGGGCAAGGCAGTAAATAAAACCGTTTATCTTTGTGTGGGTTTAAACAAGGAAGGGATAAAAGAAGTTCCGGGAATATGGACTGGAAAAACTGAAAGTTCCGGCTACTGAGCAGGAATATTAACCGATTTGAAAGCCCGCGGCATAAAACATCCTTGTTACCGTAACCGACAACCTGAACGGGTTTACGACACACCCGCAGATTTTTTCACAACAAAATCTTTCACTTCACTATCTCAATAAAACGAGAAGAGTTATACAACACCTTCCCTACCTCCCATACTAAGTTGTCGTTATGCCATACTTTGATGATTGTAATTGTACTTCCATCAGCATACAATTGGCAAGTGAATGTGTCTATTGAATGACCATCTAACTTGACGTATGTCTTTGTATGCTATTTGAACCTTTATTTGGAATAAAACTATCTGATTACGAATATTTAGAAAATGCATTTGATATAAGAAATAATTTCGCTCATCGTTACTACACTTCAAAATTTGGGGAAGTTCTAGTAATAAAAGATGAAACATTAGTGGAGCTTGTTCAAAAAGTGAATAAATTTGTTTATGAACTATTTAATAAGGTGATTAAAACGGTATATGAATCGCAATAATAGTGCACTCAAAAATATCACCTGAACAGTCCAAATAAGCCAAAAAAGATTCACTTTAACTCCGATGAGTTCACACAATTTGTTGGGATAGTC
>NZ_DCEN01000025.1:0-2480 GCF_002316955.1 Proteiniphilum sp. UBA1028 | reverse complement strand
GATAATTCAGACTGGTATTGATCCTTTAACTTGCTCCATAGGGAATCAAAATTGTGTATCAAGGGAGATTCAGCTATGGACCTGTTGGTCCATCCCTTAGGTTCATCAAACATTTTCTTGTCGTGTTCCAAAAGTGCGAGAAATTGCTGCTTAAATGTGTCAGACTGCATGCACTGGTAACAATCATCATCCTTCGCCAGAAAATACAAATCGTAGAAATGCCTGATCTTCGATGAAATAGATGGAACGGGATCCTGGTCCAGCGAAAAGCGAATGAGCGACACCAATTTCTCCAAAAGCGTTTGCTCCTTGTTCAGGATATTGATCTTGAAGGGATGCAGCTGATAAGCATCAATGAACGATTGATTATTTGTCTGGTCCAGAAAGTCGAACAACATGCTTTGAATAAGCCGGTTCTGAAAGGGGATAGGATTCGCGAATGAATTGACCTCAACAATAAGCCGGTTATTGAGATCGTTCTTCCGAATGGATGGGTACCTGAAAAGCGATTTCCTGTATCGGGAACCTTTGCTTGTGATTCCCTCCTCCTGAAATTCTGTAAGCTCTTCCGTTATCTCCTTTTCGAGATGACGAATGATCGTTTTGATTTCATTGCCAGTCTTATGTGTTGTGTTGACAATTGCGAGGTCGACATCTTCCGAGAAGCGGTCAATGAGCCGGTATCCTTTGGAAAGAGAAGTACCGCCTTTGAATACCGCCTCATCGCTGTATTTGCTGCCTGATAATCTTCGCAGGACCAAAGTAATCCAATAATCCTTCTCCACAAATCCGAGGTTAATCTCCAGATGCTGGGATGCCGCTCTCAGGGTTTGAGAAAAGAGTTGAGTGTCGTGATGCAGATTCATGAGAAATTCCATTTATCGGCTTCCGGGAATGCAACTTTAAGACCCGGCAGCTTGTATTTGGTAATAGGATTCAAAGAATCGTAAAGCGGCTGGGAAAGAGCATCAGTCTGAATAGTGTCGAGAAGCGTACCCAGTAAAGCCCTGGCAGAAGGTGGATACTTCAAGGCCAGTCGAATCAGGGTTGATTTTTCAGTATCCGAAAGATTCTTGAGAATAACCGAAAGGCGCATGCCGGATTTGCGGATTGTGGTATCGGGAATCTTTTGGACATAGCGGATCGCATCCATGATCTGCAGCAATGGAATGTTCTCTTTGGTGATGATGTTTTTTTGCTTGATGAACGAGATGGTATATTGTCCACGTTGGAAAGCAGGACGGACCACATTCTTTCCAATCTGGATGACATTACTGAGCTGCGTGGTCAACCCCAGGCTGTTGTAAATGCTGTAACCGGTGAGGTAACCAACCGTTTTCCCATTCTCTTCCAACAGATCTTTGACCACTTGTGACTGGTCGGGCTGTAAATACCCGAAAGGAGTAGTTTCAGGTTTGTAATACTTGCCTTTGGAAAGCTTGGCAATCTTACCGGCAGCCACCATCCGGTTCAATGCTTTGATGACCGCTTCCTTCCGATTCACCTCTGCCGGAAAATCGGCATAAGTGAACACATACCCCTTCGGGAATCTATCTATTGTAAATGATATGTATTCAGTTATTTTCATATTATATTATCCGAGACAAAGATAATACATTTGTCCAGTTTTTATACATAAATACTGGACATTTTTGGAAAATATCCAATCACCTCGGCTGGACAAAGTGGGGTTAGGTTCTTATTCACAAAAAATCGCCCGGCATGATAGACGATTTAAATGACAGGAAACATTGAACCGGGTGTTAATTCAATGTCCTGTATTCACTGGAAACTTCGTTCTAAGACCCTCATCCTTGAGTTCTCTTCTGATGCCGCTGAATAGATGCCAACAGCGTTCCGTTACCGGTATTACGGGTTGATGTGTAAGCAGAAATTTATGTTTCGCATTTGACCTGGAGAGTTGTCGATGAAGAAAATTCAAAATTTCATGTTCGGGCAACTGTTGGTCGGGACTAAAAAACTGTTCCAATACGAAAAAATGAACGTCATCGGTCAGCTTGTACTCATACATTCCGTTGGTCAACTCTTTACCGGTTTGTCTCTCTATAAAGGGCAGAACAACTTCTTTCCAAGCTTCGGGCTGACCGGGGCTTGTGCTGACATCGTGGTTTCCTTTTGCCAAGATCCAGGGAATACCCAAATCGGCATCATACAGATAGTCGACGCTAAATCGTGCCATATCGCGCGACAGTTTATCGTTTCCCGCAACTCCCTGCATTATCACCCAATTGAACAGCCGCTTTTATGGTGGGGGAAAAACTTGATACCTGTTGTTTGATTCGATGAAACAGATGAGGTGTGTAGGTGGCCGTAAAAAAAGGATATTCTTTTTTTTATTTCATAAAACTAAATAATTGACACCCGATCAATCAAAAGAAAGTTATTCAGACAGCCGTTTTTAGGTAGTGATCGCAACAATCGAAAAAGCACCTACCGATTTGAATCGATAAGTGCTTGAT
>NZ_DCEN01000031.1:136948-137956 GCF_002316955.1 Proteiniphilum sp. UBA1028 | reverse complement strand
GTTGATTTGCTTGATCTATTTGAAGACACCCGGCGGAACAAACCGAAAGAAAAGTATATTTGTCCTCATTGCAAGAAACCCATAAGCATAGAAATCAAACAATAATTCATATATTTGCATATGTATTCTATAGAATTCACCCGTAACGCCTTGAAAAGTCTGAAAAAGATAGATCTCGTTTATCAACGGTTGATAATTGAAAAGATAGAGGCACTTCAGATAAACCCGCACGAAAGCGGTAATGTCAAGGCCTTAAAAGGCGTAAGCGGATATTATAGATTGCGAGTTGCGGATTACAGGGTTATATATGAACTGAATAACAACATGCTTGTTATATTGATAATTGACATTAATCACAGAAAGGACGTTTACAGATGAAAACAGCACAATTGAAAAAAGGAGTAATCCAAGCCTTCGAGGCGATATTAAGCGAACTGACCGCAAGTGACATAGAAGATATACAGGATAAGCTGACCGTGCAACTGCACAAGTTGACTGACGACGGAAAACGGTACTCGTTGGATGAAGTAAAGAAGCAATTAGCAATATAGTATGCATTGCCATATACCTAACCGGAGCCAGCAACTCCGGTTTTTTGTGCCCGAACTGTGGGACTGATATAATTATAGATGTTCGGAAATAAGCGGAATTCCACCCGTTTAAATTTTTCGCTGCCGAATTTTCGGCTGCCAAATCGTTAAGAACGTTATACCGTTGTTTAATAACGTTATCGGAATTCCGTATATCGCCATACCCGTAAATCCGTGCATGCACATATATATCGGCTGAGTTTTCGGCCGATCTTTTAAATACCCCAAAATTGGTGTATCATATCGGAATCCCGATATCATACGCAAAAAGCGGATGTGATAAATACATGTATTTACATATGGGGATTTACCCATATGCATAAATATCTGATAATGAGTTTTTATCGGAATTCCGATGTTTAAATAGGCAGAATTCCGCCTATGTAGTCTTGTGCAATCAATCGAGTAGGAGAAAATT
>NZ_DCEN01000031.1:135939-136726 GCF_002316955.1 Proteiniphilum sp. UBA1028 | reverse complement strand
TTTAAAAAGATCATACGTTATATCGGCAGCCAACTACAGAGTCATCGGTATAGTTATTTCAATTCTGCCAATACCATATAGGATTCCAGCTTACCCTGTTTGTCGTAATTCTCAGATTTTATCACTCCTATGCCTTTTGCATACCATTCTACCAGCGAAGAATTTACTTTTTTCCCCATCACGGTGGAAGTTACATCGCTGGTAAATTTATAGCAAGCGAATATTCCTGCCGGAACCGATATGTCTTCAACCTTTTCCACTCTGCGATTGGTGATGTTCGTGGCTAACTTCAGGTTTATAAAGCCCATTTTTAGCGCCATCTCAACCTTTGCATCGGGCAGCAATGTTCCTGGTTGCGGAGAAATAGGTATTTCCATTTGATTTCCGGTAATTTCAATGTTAGGCGGCATTTCTCCATCCTGCTGAAACGCCGCCTTATTGATAAAGTTACCCATATCTACGATCATTTTATCTCCTTTTTTGTAGATGGTAACCTCTTCTTTGTACTGTATTTCTTCTTTTGAGTTCATGGAGGCTACCTGGTAAGTTATCTCCATGTCATCCCCATCGGTACGGATATGGGTGATGGTGTACCGCATCATACTAATCAGCTTGTCTTTTTTATCAAACATTTTGTAGACAAGTTCGGTACCTTCCCGGGTGGGGAAAAAAGTCTCCTGGGCTTTCACCATATTCGTGCCAATCAGCAATAGTGCGAGCAGTAGCATTTTTTTCATTGTGGATCAGTTTACGTTGTTGATAGAAGGGTTATGAACCATTTGTTCTT
>NZ_DCEN01000031.1:135503-135724 GCF_002316955.1 Proteiniphilum sp. UBA1028 | reverse complement strand
CTATTCCGCGGTCAACGATGTCTACAAAAACTCAAATCCATGGATTAAAAAATGCCCACTCTCAGATCAACCATGAACGATTGCACTTTGTGTTTTTCATCAAATAACGTGCGCCGCTCACAGCTCTAAAACGGAGGCTCGTCGTAGTAACCTGCAGCGGGGGGAAACGCATCGGCAGGCAACTCATCCATAAATTCCGGGGGAACACTTTCTTTTGAGTT
>NZ_DCEN01000031.1:119315-135274 GCF_002316955.1 Proteiniphilum sp. UBA1028 | reverse complement strand
TCGTATGCCTGTCCCTGTTTCAGGGTCACCCCGTCAAGTTTATCACCCCATACCGACACACACACTTTTTTGGGATACTGTCCCGGTGTCTCCACGATGATATCCTGTTTTTTCCACTCTCCGTTCCGTCCTTTACCCGTCTGTAACGGGAGGATCTCCACCAGTTTCGCTGTAAATTGCATGATTGTTTTATTAATTGACCGGAAACATTTTCGCATCCCTGAAGAATAACCACTCATCGGGATTTTCGTTTCCAGCGGCAAAAATAGCCATTTTCTCCCTCAGGAAGGGACTTTTTCGGGTTAAGTTTTCAACACCAGCTCGCAAGAGGGACAAAAAAACCCGGAACAAAAGTCCCGGGCAGTAGTGTTCTTTCAAAGAGATTGATTACTTTAAATAGCTCTCTTTCACGAAAGCAGCGTTGTTTAAAAAGTCGTAACTTTCCTTTATCCCTTCAAAAGGAGTTCCGGTGTATCTTTCCACCTCCACGACCATGTATTTGGCCCCGGCTAACTCTGCGTTGTTGTAGATGCTTTCGAAATCTACCTTACCGCTCTTGCCCAGCTCCAGCTCATCTTTGATATGGAGCACTTCAAAACGCCCCGGATAGTTGTTGAAATAGTCCACCGGATTTTTGCCGCCTTCGCCTACCCAATAGACGTCCATCTGGAAGAATACTTTCGCAGGATCGGTATTGTTCAGCATATAGTCGTAGATCATTTCGCCTTCTACTTCGGTAAATTCGAAGTTGTGATTGTGATATCCGAAACGGAGTCCTGCCGCATTGCATTTCTCTCCAACCTGGTTGAAATAGTCGCAATAAGCCTGCAGATCGGCCAATGTCTTGGGTGTCGGGATCCAGGCAACCACCAGGTACTTCATGCCGGCATCTTTGTGTGCCTGAATGGCTGTATCCCACCATGCCCACGTCTCCTCCCAGTTGGTATCGGCTGCCGGTTCTGCCAGAGGTCTGCCGGCGTGCGAAGAGAGCACCTCCATACCGGCATCCTCAATCGACTTCCTGAAATCGGCAGGAGCCATCCCGTAGAACTGGCCGTCGTTGTATCCCGCAGCTTCCACTCCGGTATATCCTATTTCTGCTACCTTGGCGATGGTACCAGCATAGTCGGCTTTGATGTCATCGCGCACAGAGTATAACTGAAGGTAGATTTCTTTTTTTGCTTCCGCAGGGACTTCCTCTTTTTTCTGACCCTGATTGCAGCCGGAGAATAGAAACAAGCTGCACAGGAGCACTGTACTGAGTAAAATTGAATGTTTTTTCATTGTATTTGTTTTTTACGAAGGATGTTTCCGCCCGAAAGCGGCAACGTTCTTCTTGTGAATAGTTAATCCAATATTTTGATTTTGATGTTTCTGTACCAGACATCGTCGCCATGATCCTGTAAGCCGATGTATCCTTCGTGGTTTTCACCGCCTGCATTCAGGAAGTTTGGCCAGTCTTTGAATTTGCTTCCGGCAACCATCTCTTTCCAGGCATCGGTCCATAAGTGGTATTCAACCACATTTTCTCCGTTCTGCGAATGCACAACGGTTCCCTTGTAGACCAAAATTCCTCCGGTATTCCATTCCCCCGCAGGTTTGGCATTCTGGGGAACAGCCGGCACCAGATCATACAGTGAAGCCGACTGGCGGTTTCCATCCTTTCCCAATTTTGCATCGGGATGTCTCTCGTTGTCCAGAATCTGATATTCGGGAGCTGATTCGTACATGGGTTTGCCTTCTACTTCCTGTGCTAAATAGAATACCCCGCTGTTTCCACCTTCCGATACTTTCCATTCGAAGGTTAGCTCAAAATTTTTAAACTTCTGGTCGTAGAGAATGTCGCCACCATCTTTCGCTCCTGCTTCGCCCATACCCGACCCGTTGATCTTGAGGGCGCCATCTTCGATGGTCCAGGCCGCTGGCATGTCGGCACGGTTATAGCCACGCCACCCAGTGAAGTCGGTTCCGTTGAAAAGTGTAATCCAACCTTCGTCGGCGACTACTTCGGTAGAATCGGCTTCATCTTCAGCATTTGATTGTTTGTTCGCATTCACATTGATGCATGACGTAAAAACTATCGCTGTCATCATGAGTAAATTAAATAAAAAAAACTTTTTCATAACTATTTTCTTTTAATTAAACTGATAATTTTCTTCCTGCAAAAAAGGGATCAACAACAGACAAACTCAGTCGCTCTTCCCCTTTAGACTTTCAGTTACGGCATTGCCGGTAATTTGTAGCCATTCTTGTACGTATGTTTGATAAGCTCATTCGCATATTCAATAGCATTCACCGGCTCTGTCCAGGTTTTGTTGAAGGTGGGATGCCCGTCGGTAATCTTGAAACCATCTTCCACAATGGTGCGGATGGTTGCATCGGCAGGAATGTTGGTGAAGCGCATATTTTCACCGTCCCATTCTAGTTCCTGGTTCAACGATTGCAGCCTCACGGCGAGGACGCCCATGACAACCATTTCGTTGAACGGACCTGCTTCAATGAAAGGAGAAGCCGTTTCAACGCGGTTTTCAGGAGATTCTTTGCATGCACGCACCCAATCCATTTCGTGGGAGAGGGTCACCTCACGCTGTGTCTTCGGCGAATTGGGCTTGCGGCCTGATACCAGCCAGGGATTCACACCGTAGCAACCGCAGATGAGTGTGTCTTTGGTTCCGTGGAAGATGACACCCCCACCCTGGTCGTTCAGGTTCTTGCCTGCGGGCACACCTTTGGGGCGCATGGGCAGCAAACCGCCGTCGTACCAGTATACCTCCACCTCGGGCATTGCTACCTTAGGCAGGTTGTTACGCTGCGGGAATATATATTTCACCATTTGCGCATTGGGGGCACAGTCGGTTAGCAACATAGTAGATGATCCCTGCACCTTTGTCGGATAGCCCAGGTTCAGTCCCTTGAATACCGGATGAAGGATGTGGCAGGCCATATCGCCCAGTGCACCTGTTCCAAAATCCCACCAACCACGCCAGTTCCAGGGATGATAAATATTATTAAAAGGACGTTTGTTGGCCGGCCCGATGAAAAGATCCCAGTTCAGGGTGGAAGGAATCTTGTCAGCCTGTTTCGGTGTCATAAGTCCCTGTGGCCAGATGGGCCTGTCGGTAAATGTTTCCACTTTCGTCACTTCGCCAATTTGTCCGTCGCTGATCCAGTCAATCACCTGACGCACCCCCGGACCCGATGAGCCCTGGTTCCCCATGCTGGTGGCCACTTTGTGCTTTTGAGCCAGCCTGGTCAACAAACGAGACTCGTACACACTGTGTGTGAGCGGCTTTTGCACGAACACATGCTTGCCCATGGTCATTGCTTCGGCGGCAATAAGAGCATGGGTATGGTCGGCCGTGGCCACCACTACTGCATCGATACTCTTGCCAAGTTCCTGGTACATCTTTCTGTAATCGTAATACTTCTTTGCTTTGGGGAAGTAATCAAATACACGCTGGCTGTATTTCCAGTCCACATCACAAAGTCCTACGATATTCTGGCTTTCCAGGTTTTTCAGGTTAGCAAACCCCATTCCTCCAACACCCACACCGGCAATATTCAACTTGTCGCTTGGTGCCGTGTGACCCATACTCTTTCCCAACACCGACGAAGGTATCACGGTGAGGCCGGCAGCTGCCATGGCTCCGGTTTCTAAGAATTTTCTTCTTGAAATTTTTGACGACATACGTACTTTGTTTTTGGTTTTAATTTTTCAGTTAATCTAAGTTTATTCTCTGGTAATTTGCTCTTTGTCTTTATCCCAGTACATGGTTCTTCCTTCAAGGTAGGCTCTTGTTCCCATGTGTGCCGTGATCGCCTCTTCAAACCCCTGATCGATGCCACAAGAGGGCTGTTGCCCTTTTCGGATACAATCGATCCATTCTTTCAAATGAAGGAAGGTTGTGTTATAGCGTTTTCCTTTGATAAAAGAGTAAAGCAACCCACGTTCTGCAAAATAACGTTCTGTGGCTGTAGAAACAGCGTCTACGCTTTGTCCCGGCACATAGGTGTAAAAAGGTTCACCCGGCTTGATAATGCCCTGATCAATTTTCTGGCGATACTGTTCACTTCGCGGGTCTACGGTTACCGTAAGCGTGTTGCCCACCTCCATGGTGGCATCATGCCCCATAATCTTTCTGCTGCGGCGGAACTGATTGGCCAACGTGGCAGAATAGAGCATGGTCAGATCCTTATCCCTGTACTCGAACACTGTTTGCAGAACATCGGGTACCGTACGTCCGTCCTTAAAGAAATAGACGCCTCCGGATGAACTGGCAGACGATGGAATACCCAGGTTGAGTATTTGGTTCATTGCATCATATTCGTGCGTCAGGAGGTCGCCGCTCAAACCAGTGCTGTAATCCCACCAGCAACGCCAGCGGAAAAAGCGCTCCAGACTGAATGTATCACGGGACTCCGGACCCACATATTTTATCAGGCCCGCAGATGTCATGTAATCCATGTACTCCTTGATGCGTTCCGGATCGCCTTCAAACTGTCTCCAGTCGATGCTACCCGGATTGGCCTTTTCGTGAATCGGATACACCCAGGCACCATTTGGATCGTTCCGGTTGGTGCCGGTTTCAATCAGGGTGATTTTTCCAAGGAGACCCTTCTCAATGATCTGGCGGGCACGCTCATAGGCTTCAATCTGTCGGTTCTGATGACCCAGCTGAAAAACAAGATGCGGGTTTTGCTTGACCAGCGAACGGAGCTCGTAGGTTTCCGGCACCGTCCATGTCAACGGTTTTTCCACATATACATGTTTCCCTGCCCTGATAGCATCCATGGTCATTGTTCCATGCCAGTGGTCGGGGGAGGCAATCACTACAGCATCCACATCGGGAGCAGCCAGTAACTCCTTGTAATGAATATAGCGCTTCGGTTCACGGCCATAGCGCCCTTCCGTTCCTTCCCGGTAAATATTGGATCCCGCACGGATGGCATCCTCTGCATACACATCAAAAATATCGCATACAGCCGTAATCTCAATCCGCAGGTCTTCCTGTTCCAAAAAGTCCTGATAACGGGTATTCTCCGAATTTATTCTCGATTGTTCCTTCAGGTTATCCACGTACTCAGGGGTTGCAAATCCGAGTGCCTGCATCAGTTGCGACCCTCTGATTCCATACCCGATGATACCGATCCTGATGACCTGTGCATCGGAGGAGGTTGGGTTGTACGCTGCTGTATCGCTCTTAAAACGGAACATTTCGGCCGCATGGCGGCTGGTATTCTCCACTTTTTTCTTTTGGTACACGCCATAGGCCATCGCACCCAAAACAGGTACTGTTACCATGGCCTTGAGTACATCGCGGCGTCCCTGCGAAACTTTTTTTTCGGGGAACTCTTCGTTTTCTTTCTGTATCTCGTTATGTTCTTCGCTCATAAAAAATCGCTAAAATGTTTTGTTCTTCCTCAATGAAATGATCTGCAAGTTCACGGTTATTTCCGTTTTTTTGAGGAACGACCTGTTTTTTTCCGGAACAACAAGCTGTCCAATCCAATAATCTTCGGAGAGGAAAACAACGTTAACACCACGACAGCCATCAGCATGATCATGTTTTTATCGATCCAGAGGTAAGAACCCTCCCTTGGCATAATATATTCGGTGAACAACAAAGGGGGATGGGAAAGATAAAACATGGACAGAAAGAGGATGGCACCGATGTAACCTGCTTTGGTGAATAAACCCAAAACTAGAGACAAGCCGACAAGCGTGAGGCCCCACACATTGACAAAGTTAACGACCTCAAGCATCATGGAGTTTTCGGCCATTTGGATAAACAACGGAGCAAAAAAACCTTTTGAGTCGATCAGATAGCCATATGCCGACCAGTTGGGAGTATACACTTTCGCCAATCCTTCGTATAAAAAATACCATCCTATGAACACGCGTAATGTTAACAACGAGTATAATTGTAGTTTGTTAAAATGAGCTGATCGCATCTTTCTATAAATGACTAATTAGATTTTATCGTTTTTTAAAGTAAAAACGCAGTTGTAAAAGTAAGATAAAATAAAATGAAAATGAAATTTTACCGGGAGAATCAAGGTGAAGGGTCAGAAAAAAAGAAATTATATGCTGATTGCTCTCAAAAGCACGGGTGTGTCCAAAGTAAATGAAGACACAACAGGACATATTTAAGCATGTGATGTGATTTTCACAGAAAATAGGAGCATTTTATCTTCAAAATCTGTAACTTTGTTTACCTTTTGTTATAATCGACAAGAAACAATCTCTTTGTTTGCTTGTTAGAACAACAGACGATAACGTTATTAAACAGCTGGACAACTGCCTGTTATATTTTGCATTTTAAGTAACAACAAGATCCGGGGTGAGGATAAAAACTGATAAAAAAAACAATAATGACCCAGAACTCTTTTTTAAACATCATTGAACAAAGCATCCGGAATAACTGGAGTGCACCGGCGATGACCGACTTTGAGGGGAGAACCTTTACTTATAAAGATTTTGCCTGCGAAATTGACCAGCTTCACGACTGTTTCCAGGCTGCCGGCATACAACGAGGCGATAAAATCTCCATTTGTGGGAAGAATTCCGCACGCTGGGCAATCGCTTTTTTTGCCACCCTCTCGTATGGCGCTGTGGCGGTAAGCATTCTCCACGAATTTGATAAGGAGAGCGTACAATTCATTGTGGATCACTCCGACTCCAAAATGTTCTTTGTGGATGATAATATTTGGAGAAATATTGATGGGTCAACACTCCCCCAAGTGGAGAGTGTGTTGTCGCTCGATGACTTTTCGCTGTTGAAGACCACCTCCGATAAATTCAATGCTTTTATCAATGGTGCCCCAGCCTATTTTGAAAAGAAATACGAAAAGGGATTTTTTGTCAACGACCTGGCCTTTCGTACCGACAAGCCCGAGGAGTTGGCAGTGATAAACTACACATCGGGTACTACAAGCAGTCCAAAGGGGGTGATGCTGCCCTACCGCAGTCTGTGGTCAAACACCAAATTTGCAAACGACTGCCTTGAGTTTATCCATTCGGGTGACAACATTGTCTGCATGCTGCCCATGGCACATACATACGGGCTTGCCTTTGAGATTCTCAATTCCATTTCGATGGGTTGTCACATCCATTTTCTGGGCAAGACACCATCGCCGAAAGTATTGCTCGATGCGTTTGCCAGGGTGAAACCAAAGCTGGTGCTGGCCGTACCGCTCATTATCGAAAAAATAGTGACCAAGAGCGTCCTTCCGAAAGTACAACAAGGAGCGGCCAAGATACTCACTAAAGTTCCACTTCTGAATTCCGTCGTTTACACGAAAGTACGCAAGTCGATGATGGGCGCTTTTGGCGGAAGACTGACTGAGCTGGTGGTTGGCGGTGCCGCCATTAACCCCGATGTGGAAAAATTTCTCCGGAAGATAAAATTCCCTTATTCCGTGGGATACGGGATGACCGAATGCGGACCGCTGATTTCCTACTCTTACTGGACGGAATTCAAAGAGCACTCCTGCGGCAGGATTGTAGACAGGATGCAGGTAAGAATCGACTCTGATGATCCACACAATATTGTGGGTGAGATACAGGTGAAGGGCACCAATGTAATGCTGGGATATTACAAAAATGAAGAGGCAACACAGCACACCTTTACCCGGGACGGCTGGTTGAAAACAGGTGATCTGGGGTTGCTGGACAAGGATGATTTTGTCTTCATCAAAGGAAGGGATAAGAACATGATCCTGGGGCCTTCCGGTCAGAATATCTACCCGGAAGAGATTGAAGAGAAAATCAATGGATCACCTTACGTGAACGAGTCACTGGCCATCGAGGAGAACAGGAAGATCGTCGCCCTCATAGTACCTGACTTTGATGTTTTACAAAAACAGGGAATTGCCGGCAATCAGATCACTCCGTTCTTTGAGGATCTGATCAAAGAAATCAACACAAAGCTGCCCAACTACAGTAAAATTTCCTCCTTACGCATACAGGAGGAGGAGTTTGAAAAAACACCCAAACGAAGCATTAAACGATTTAAATATCAGAAATAACATTCAATCACTGTTTCTCTTTTGCCATCAGGACCCGTGCCGAAAGATATAAGGCCTCAGCGTTGCGTGTTTGTCACAAAAAAAGACTGTCTCTCCATTTGAAACAGTCTTTTTTATGTGTATCGGGCATGATAAACACACCACGACTGAAGAATCAACTTTCGTTAATTAATACTCGTTCCAGCTCTTTATTTCGATATCCTCCAGGTCCATTTTACAGAAGGCCGTAATAAAAGCGCTTGCCAGGCGTGCGTTGGTAATCAGCGGAATATTGTAATCTACCGCACCGCGACGAATAATGTAGCCATTAGTCAGCTCTCTGCGGGTTACATCCTTTGGAATGTTGATGATCAGGTCGAACTGCTTGTCGGCAATCATCTGCCTGATGTTGTTCTCCCCATCCTCGTCCGGCCAGTTCACATCGGTAGCTTTGATACCGTTGTCTGTCAAAAACTTACAGGTTCCGTGGCTGGCGTAGAGATCATATCCATTCTCGCCAAGCAGCTTGCAGGCTTCCAGCAGATCCACCTTCGACTTCATCTCTCCCGAAGAGATGAGAATGCCCTTTTTGGGTATTTTATATCCCACAGAGAGCATCGACTTGAGAATGGCGTCGGAAAAGTCTTCGCCAATGCACCCCACCTCGCCGGTAGAGGACATGTCCACACCCAATACCGGATCGGCATTTTGCAGGCGGGAGAAAGAGAACTGCGATGCTTTCACCCCAATATAATCCAAATCGAAAACCGAACTGTCTGGCTTCGCATAGGGAGCATCCAGCATGATCCTTGTAGCGGTCTCAATAAAGTTGTGCTTCAGCACTTTCGAAACAAACGGAAAAGAACGAGAAGCACGCAGGTTACACTCAATCACCTTGATGTCGTTGTTCTTTGCCAGGTATTGGATGTTGAAAGGGCCACTGATGTTCAGCTCGCGGGCAATCCGTTTTGAGATCTTCTTCACCCGGCGCATGGTCTCGAAATAGATTTTTTGCGCAGGAAACACCAACGTGGCATCGCCTGAGTGCACCCCGGCAAATTCCACGTGTTCAGAGATGGCATACTCCACCACCTCTCCGTTACGTGCTACTGCATCGAATTCAATTTCCTTGGCGTTCTGCATAAAGCTGGACACTACCACGGGATACTCCTTCGATACGTTGGCAGCCATCTTCAGGAAAACATGCATCTGCTCTCTGTCGTAGCACACGTTCATCGCAGCACCCGACAAGACATAGGAGGGGCGAATCAGTACCGGAAAGCCTACTTTTTCGACGAAGGAATCGATTTCATCGAAGCTGGTCAACTCTTTCCAGCGGGGCTGGTCGATACCCAACTCATCGAGCATGGCCGAGAACTTATGCCTGTTTTCGGCACGGTCGATGGACAAAGGAGAGGTTCCGAGGATGGGAACCTGCTGCCGGTGCAGCTTCATGGCCAGGTTATTGGGTATCTGACCTCCTACGGACACAATGACCCCTTTCGGATTCTCTAAATCAATGACATCCATTACCCGTTCGAAAGTGAGCTCATCAAAATAGAGTCGATCGCACATATCGTAATCGGTCGACACGGTCTCGGGGTTATAATTGATCATCACCGAAGCATATCCCAGCTCGCGTGCGGTCTGTACCGCGTTCACCGAGCACCAGTCGAACTCTACCGACGAGCCGATACGATAGGCACCCGATCCAAGCACAATCACTGCTTCCTTCTCCTCTTTGTGCGGAATATACGCCTTGTCGGAACCATAGGTAAAGTAAAGGTAGTTTGTTTTGTCGGGATGGTCAGAGGCCACGGTGTTGATGCGCCGGACAATCGGAATGATGCCCATCTTTTTACGGTGATCCCGCACCCTGATCAACTCATTCTCCACAGTGCCTGCCGGTTCTTCCACGAAGCGCGCAATCTGAAAATCGGAGAATCCGAGCCTCTTGGCCTCCAGGAGCACTTCCTTTGGCAGTTCCTCAACCCTGCTGTAGGTAGCGAGCACCTTTGAGTAGTTGTATATATTTTCCAGCTTCTCCAAAAACCAGCGGTCTATTTTGGTGAGTTCCTCAATCTGGGCTACCGTGTATCCCTTTTCAAACGCATCGGCAATTGCAAAAATGCGAAGATCTGTCGGCTTTGCCAGCGACTCTTCCACATTTTCAAAGGTGATCTCCCGGTTTCCTACAAAGCCGTGCATCCCCTGCCCGATCATACGCAACCCTTTCTGGATGATCTCTTCAAATGACTGCCCGATGGACATGATCTCGCCCACCGACTTCATGGAGGAGCCGATCTCGTGGCTCACACCGTAGAATTTATTCAAATCCCACCGTGGTATCTTCACGATCATGTAGTCCACCTTCGGAGCCGCATAGGCCGAGTTGGGCGTACCCTGCTCCCCAATCTGGTCAAGGGTATACCCCAGCGCAAGCTTGGTGGCCACAAAGGCGAGCGGATAACCCGATGCCTTGGAAGCCAGAGCCGATGAGCGGCTCAGACGGGCATTGATCTCGATGATGCGATAATCGTTGGTTTCCGCATTAAAAGCATACTGAATATTGCACTCACCCACAATACCGATATGCCGTACTACTCTTTGGGCAATATCTTCCAACAGAGCGATTTGCTCTTGGGTAAGTGTAATGATGGGTGCCACCACAATACTTTCGCCGGTGTGGATACCCAGTGGGTCGAAGTTCTCCATGGGTACTACCGTGAAACAGTGGTCATTGCGATCACGGATAACCTCGAACTCAATCTCTTTCCAGCCTTTCAGGCTCTCCTCCACCAGGATCTGGTTCGAAAAGGAGAGAGCGCTTTTGCAGAGATCGATAAACTCATTTTCATTTTCACAGATTCCCGACCCCTGTCCTCCCAGCGCATAGGCAGAACGCACCATAATGGGAAAACCAATTTCACGGGCCGCAGTGAGCGCATCTTCCAGGCTCTCCACTGCATGCGACTGCGGTGTTCTGGCGTCGATCTCGTCGAGCTTCTTCACAAAAAGATCGCGGTCTTCGGTGATCATGATTGCCTCCACCGAGGTGCCCAGTACCTTGACGTCATATTTGTCGAGCGTACCGCTTTGGTACAGTTCGGTACCACAATTGAGAGCAGTCTGCCCGCCAAAGGCAAGCAAAATGCCGTCCGGTTTTTCTTTTTGAATTACTTTCTCTACAAAATAGGGAGTAATGGGCAGGAAGTAGACCGTGTCGGCCACTCCTTCCGATGTTTGAATGGTGGCGATGTTGGGGTTGATCAGCACCGTTTCAATCCCTTCCTCACGCATCGCCTTTAAGGCTTGTGAGCCGGAATAATCGAATTCTCCCGCTTGTCCGATCTTCAGGGCACCGGAACCCAGTAAAATAACTTTTTTGATTGTTTGATCCATTAATTGATATATTGATTTCTTTTTTAAAATTCTATCTTTTTCCCATGCACAAACTACCGATCGCTTATTTGAACTCACCCCAGTGCCTGATTTCGATATCCTCCACCGATATCCGACAGAATGCCTTGATGAAGGCACTAGCCAGACGGGCATTTGTGATCAGCGGAATGTTATAATCTATGGCATCGCGACGGATCTTGTAACCGTTTGTCAATTCCCTCTCCGTTAAATTCTTGGGAATATTGATAATCAAATCGAATCTCCTTTCGGCAATCATGTCGTTCACGTTTAGTGTTGCGTTTTCGTCGTCCGGCCATGCCACGAAGGTACTATCTACGCCATTTTCCTCCAAAAAATTTTGCGTACCGCCCGTGGCAAATAAGGCATATCCGTTTTTCTGTAACAGGCGGCAGGCATCGAGCAGGGTGACTTTCGACTTTGTTCCACCGGAGGATATCATGATATTTTTTTGGGGAACACGGTACCCTACTGCCAGCATGGATGTGAGAAGGGCATCGTCAAAATGGTTACCGATGGCCCCCACTTCACCGGTCGATGCCATATCCACACCAAGTACCGGATCGGCTTTCTGCAGGCGGGTAAATGAAAACTGCGGAGCTTTTATTCCTACATAGTCAAGCTCGAAGGCAGATTTTTCGGGTTTCTCTACGGGAATTCCAAGCATCACTTTAGAGGCCAGCTCTATAAAGTTTATTTTCAACACCTTGGAAACAAACGGAAAGGATCTTGATGCTCTCAGGTTACACTCAATAACCTTTATGTCGTTATCCTTTGCCAAAAACTGGATGTTAAACGGCCCCGATATCTCCAATGCTTTGGCTATCTGCCTGGTTATCTGCTTGATTCTTCGAACAGTCTGCACATAAATTTTCTGTGCAGGAAACAAAATGGTAGCATCGCCGGAGTGAACGCCTGCAAATTCCACGTGTTCCGATATGGCATAGGCCACCAGTTCCCCGTTTTGTGCGACCGCATCCATCTCTATCTCCTTGGAATCTTCAATGAATTCCGAAACAACCACCGGATACTTGCTCGACACTTCGGTTGCCAACGTAAGGAACCGTTCCAGCTCACTGCGGTTGGAACATACATTCATCGCAGCACCGGAGAGGACATACGATGGCCTCACAAGCAGCGGAAAACCCACCTCGTCAACAAACTGAAGAATTGCATCAAGCGTAGTCAACTCTTTCCACCGCGGCTGGTCGACTCCCAGCCTGTCGAGCATGGAGGAAAACTTATGCCTGTTCTCAGCATTATCGATACTTCGGGCAGATGTCCCCAAAACATTTACCCCAGAATCATCAAGTCTCACTGCAAGGTTGTTCGGTATTTGACCACCCACAGAGACAATAACACCGTGCGGATTTTCCAGCTCTATAATATCCATCACCCGTTCGTACGACAGCTCATCAAAATAAAGCCTGTCGCACATATCGTAGTCCGTCGATACCGTCTCCGGATTATAGTTAATCATCACCGAGCGATACCCCTCATCACGGACGGTGCGAAGCGCATTTACTGAGCACCAGTCGAATTCCACCGACGATCCTATCCGGTATGCACCCGAACCAAGAACAATTACCGAGCGGTGGTCGCCGCAATAAATCAGGTCATTTTCTCCCCCGTTATACGTGAGATAAAGATAATTAGTCTGCGCCGGGAACTCTGCGGCCAACGTATCAATCTGTTTAACGACAGGCAGAATACCCTGTTTCTTTCTGTATGCTCTGACTGCGAGGGCATCCTTCTCATTCACTGCTTCCTTGAACAGCGCCCTTGCGATCTGGTAATCCGAAAAACCTTGTCGCTTCGCCAGGCGCAGCAGATCAGAAAAAGAATCGTTCCCTGCCTGTTGCCTGTTTTCTTTTTCAATATCGATACCTCCCGGCTCAACTTCTTCGAGCATCTCTGCCGTATCCACAATATTGCGGAGTTTATGCAAAAACCAACGGTCTATTCTTGTCAGTTCGTGAATCTGATCTACAGTATACCCTCTCCGGAAGGCCTTACTGATCACAAAAATACGCTGATCGGTCGGTTCACGCAGCGCTTTATCGATATCCGGAATAACAAGTTCCTTGTTTTCCACAAATCCGTGCATGCCCAGTCCAATCATTCGCAACCCCTTCTGAATAGCCTCTTCAAAGGTGCGCCCGATCGACATTATCTCGCCAACCGACTTCATACTGGATCCGATCTGCTTGGAGACACCACTGAATTTCCCCAGATCCCAGCGTGGTATTTTCACCACGATATAATCCAGTGCCGGCTCAAAAAAGGCGCTGGTTGTTTTGGTTACTGAGTTCTTCAGGTCGAAAAGTCCGTAACCCAGTCCCAGTTTAGCTGCCACAAACGCAAGCGGGTAACCGGTAGCTTTCGACGCCAATGCCGAGGAGCGACTCAACCGTGCGTTCACCTCAATCACCCTGTAATCTTCCGATTCGGGGTCGAGTGCATACTGAACATTACACTCTCCAATTATTCCTATGTGGCGAACTATCTGAATGGCCAATTCACGAAGCTTGTGATATTCTGAATTTGTAAGCGTTTGGGAGGGTGCCACCACAATGCTTTCGCCGGTATGAATGCCCAACGGGTCGAAGTTCTCCATATTGCAAACCGTGATGCAGTTGTCATATCTGTCACGCACCACCTCGTACTCTATCTCCTTCCACCCTTTCAGCGACTTCTCAATCAGGAGCTGCGCGGAATAGTTAAACGTCTTTGTGGCAAGCTCTTTCAGTTCGTTGGAGTTGTTACAGAAGCCGGAACCTAAACCACCCAAAGCGTAAGCTGCCCTTACAATAACAGGATATCCCAGCTTTTCGGCTGACTCAAGCGCCTCATCGGTGGATAGTACGGCAAAACTGGTGATCGTCTTAATCTCTATCTGGTTCAGCTTTTTCACAAACAGATCCCGGTCCTCTGTATCCATAATTGCCTGTATTGGGGTTCCGAGCACCTCCACGCCATACTGTTCAAATACTCCTGCCTGGTATAACTGTACCCCGCAATTCAGCGCTGTTTGTCCGCCAAATGCCAGCAGGATTCCGTCCGGCCGCTCCCGTGCGATCACCTTCTCCACGAAGTAAGGGGTGACTGGCAGAAAATATATTTTGTCGGCCACCCCCTCCGATGTCTGTACCGTGGCTATATTCGGATTAATCAGGATGGTCTCCACACCTTCTTCATGAAGTGCTTTCAATGCCTGAGAACCGGAATAATCAAACTCACCTGCCTCCCCAATTTTGAGGGCACCGGATCCCAGGACGAGTGCTTTTTTTATATTCATTTCTCTGTGCTACTGACGGTTCTTTTCCTCTACCATATGACTTATCATACTTTGCTGGCGACCACTGACCTAGCGAACTCATCAAAGAAAAACCGAGTATCGGTTGGCCCCCCCGCAGCCTCGGGATGAAACTGCACCGAAAAAAAGGGCTTTGTCTTATGTCTGATTCCTTCGTTGGTTCCATCGTTCATATTCACAAACCAGGGTTCCCATTCATTATTCAAAAGCGATTCATCCACTGCATATCCATGGTTTTGAGATGTAATAAAACACTGGTTGCTTCGCACCCTGCGTACCGGCTGATTGTGACTGCGGTGTCCATATTTCAGTTTGTACGTAGATGCCCCGGCTGCTTTGGCCAGGAGCTGATTACCCATGCAGATCCCAAAAATTGGTTTATCTCTGTTCAAAGCTTCTCGAATATGTTGAATAGTCACCCGGCAATGATCGGGATTGCCCGGTCCATTTGAAATAACCACCCCATCATAATCAATCGCACTAAAATTATAATCCCAGGGAACACGAATTACCCGCATACCCTGCTTCACCAGCTCTCGCAGGATGTTCAGTTTTGTGCCACAGTCAACAAGGACTACCTTCTTTTCTCCTTGCCCATATTCAATAACTTCCTTACAGCTCACCTGCGCCACAAGGTTGTCGTTTCCGGGATTATAAAATTCGGTTTCACTCTCTTGTCCTGAGTCGGGTTTTTCTCCAAAAACAATTTTCCCCAACAGAGAGCCCTCTTCACGTAGAACCTTTGTCAGCATTCGGGTATCTATTCCGCTAATACCGGGTATATTTTCCATTTTCAACCATTCTCCAAGGCTCCTGGAGCCATTCCAGTGCGAGAACTGAGCCGAATAGTGCTGCACAATGAGTCCCGACACGTGGATGCGTCCGGACTCAAAAAAATCGGAAACTCCGTATGTTTCGCTTTTGGCTGGAACTCCGTAATTTCCGATTATAGGATATGTGGATGTGAATATCTGACCTGTGTAGGAAGGGTCTGTCAAGCTTTCTGGATAACCTACCATTGCTGTATTGAAAACCACCTCCCCCGATGCCGGCCTTTCGGCTCCAAACGATTCTCCCTGAAAAACCATACCGTTTTCAAGAATCAACCGCACCGGTGTAACTCTCTGCATAGTGCGTACATTATTTTGTTGTATAGATACCGTATGATATTAGGACACAAAGATAGAAAAAAAAATTTGTTTCACGATGTTTTTTT
>NZ_DCEN01000031.1:85533-119172 GCF_002316955.1 Proteiniphilum sp. UBA1028 | reverse complement strand
GGTATATTGTCCTGGAGAATTTAGAAAGTGTTAACCGGAGTTGATTTTTATCTGAACCCCGGTTTTATTATACTCCAGCCTTCAACTTTTACTAAAAAAAACTATAAACTTATGATTTTAAAGAAAATGAACAAAATAGCATTAATAGGGAATTACCCCCCGCGTAAATGTGGTATTGCCACATTTACGCACGACCTGAACGAGGGTTTAAAAGAAAATGGAGTCACTACGGCCGTAGTGGCTATGAACGATGGATTAAACAATTATAGTTACCCGGCCGACGTGGTTTTTGAAATTGAGCAGAATGATATGGCCTCCTACATCAACGCGGCTGAGTATCTGCATACCAACAAGTTCGATGCAGTCATCCTGCAGCACGAGTTTGGCATCTTTGGCGGTAAGGACGGCAAACATATTATCCAGCTACTTAAAAGGCTACGCATGCCGGTGGTGACAACTTTACACACAATACTCGACAATCCTTCAGAGGACCAGCGATTGGTGGTGAACGAACTTGCCCGTTTGTCGCACAAGCTGGTAAGCATCTCCAAAAAGGGAATCGACTTGCTTACCTCTGTCTATGGAATTCCCGAATCAAAATGTGTGCACATACACCATGGCGTGCACGAAATTGGGGATCTGGATGTAGACGGACTAAAAAAGAAGTTGGGAGTGAGCAACAAAAGGGTTCTTCTCACATTCGGTTTGCTCTCCAAGAATAAATCGATAGAGGTGGTAATCCAGGCATTGCCCGAAGTGGTGAAAAAACACCCCGATATTGTATACATCGTTCTTGGTGCAACCCATCCTCATGTGATAAAGCAGGAAGGGGAAGATTACCGTCACTCGCTAATCCGGTTGGTAAAGAAGCTGGGACTGGAGAACAATGTGCTCTTTATTAACCGTTTCGTAAGCAACGAGGAGCTCTTTGGATACCTGAAGATGTGCGACATTTATGTGATACCCTATCTGGGTGAAAGGCAGATATCGTCGGGGACACTTATCTATACAATGGGGGCGGCGAAACCCATTATTTCCACTCCATTCTGGTATGCCGAGGAGATGTTGGCGGAAAACAGGGGGTTGTTGTTCGATTTCAGGGATTCTGAACAGTTGAAAATGAAAATTAATGAACTCCTCGATGACGATAAGAAGAGAGAAGCTGTCGCACAAAATGCGTTTTCTCTTGCCAAAGAGTGCTATTGGCCCAACATCGGCAAACAGTATTATGATCTGGCGGAGAGAGTGGTGGACGAAGCGGGGGTTACCAAAACCGAGTATGAACTGGCCGAAGAAAGCGAGTTGAAGTTCACCTATCCTCCCATCAACCTGAATCATCTGCAGCTGATGACTGATAACACTGGGATACTGCAGCATGCAAGGTACAGTATTCCCGACCGGTCACACGGTTATTGCACCGACGACAATGCACGCGCCCTCTTGCTGTCGGTGATGCTTCAGAACGATGTGCAGAATGTGGACGAACTTAACAGACTTACAAGCATCTACCTCTCTTATATCGACTATGCATTTAACCCGGAAAAGGGGAAGTTTCGGAACTTCATGAGTTATTCGCGGGAGTGGCTGGATGAGGAGGGTACCGAAGACAGCAATGGCAGGGCTATTTGGGCTTTGGGATATACGTCTGCGTATACAAATATGAGCAACTTTTACCTTCACTCGAACAGTCTGTTTAAAAAGGGGCTTCGGGCAACCAGAAGCATTACCCACCCACGTGCGTTGGCTTATACAACACTGGGACTAGCGTATCATGCCAAGGCACATGGTGAGCAGGAAGTTATTGAGCTACTGAGAGAAAAAGCGAGACAGTTATATCTCTTATTTGACAAATCCATTGACAATGAGTGGCTGTGGCATGACCAAAAGGTGACCTATGGTAACAGCCGCATACCGCAGGCACTGATTTTAGCAGGACGGTATTTAAAGGATGACAAAATGGCTCAGAGGGGGTTGAAAATTACTGACTGGCTGATTGACAATCAGTTCAGAAGTAACATTTTCTCTCCTATCGGAAATGATGGGTGGTTGACACCGGAGCGTAAGGCACAATTCGACCAGCAACCACTTGAGGCGAATGGCATGATCGATGCTTGCCTGCAAGCTGAGTCCTACAGCAGGGACGAGAGGTACGGTAGCTACGCGATGAAAGCTTTTTCCTGGTTCACCGGTGATAATGATACCGGCGAACTTGTTTACGATTTTTCGACAGGCGGTTGTCGCGACGGGCTGATGTCCGGGGGAGTGAACCTGAATCAGGGAGCCGAATCCACACTTTCCTGGTTGATGTCATTACTGAACATTTCTCTCTATCTTCGTGAAACAAAAAAAATTACGATATGATACAGGTAAACAGACTGCCCATTAGAATTCTTCCATCTTCAAGACGTACACTGGTACGCCCATTCGTCCCGGGTAACGAGTCGCAGGTTGAACATATACTTTTTCGTATTTTTTCCACTCCCAAAAGGGACCGGAAAAGAATTGTAGCAAAAATGCACAGGCGGTTAGAGATGCCTCATGATATGTCAACGGCAATCTTCTTACGACATTACGAAAATATTAAGTCGCGCATCCCTTCCAATATGGAGCTGACCGACATAGACAAACAATTTATTGGTGCCTATTTTACTCAGCAATATGCGTTGGAGTCGACCGCCCTCTTTAATCCATCCATTGTAGAGCATCCCGTGCAGGACAAGGATGGGGCGACCCGCTTCATCATTAGCCTGAGAGCTATCGGTGAAGGGCATATCTCGTCTATCACCTTCATGGAGGGGGAGATAGACAGTAATTTCCAGATCACTATTGGTAAAAATTCGCCGGTTATCTATGAGCCCGAACGCAAGAATCATATCTACGAAAAAAATGACATCCTAAAAAAAGCAAATGAACTGGAGATGTTGTCAGAACTCAATAAGCCACTTTTTGAAATCCTGCCCGAACGGTTTACCTTCGGTGAACTCAGCAGTGCAATGAATAACCAGATTAATGGCAATATCGACAATAACCGGGCAGAATTGATTAATGCAATGAACAATATCCGGATGCTGGCCCTTTCAAACTTTACGCTACGCTTCGACACCGATGATATTACAGAACGGGCAATATACCCGGCTTCCCCGTCGCAAAGCAACGGACTTGAAGATGCTCGATTTGTACGGTTTACCCGTGATGACGGCACTGTTACATATTATGCCACGTTTACCGCGTACGATGGAAAAAAAATTATGCCCGAAATGCTGGAGACAAATGACTTCAAGGAGTTTACGATCTCTACGTTGAGCGGTTCGGCTGCCAAGAACAAGGGCATGGCACTTTTTCCGCGGAAGGTAAATGGTAGGTACATGATGTTAGGACGCCAGGATAATGAATCGTTGTATATCATGCAGTCTGATAATCTTCATTTCTGGTATGATTATCAGCCACTGCTGAAACCGACTTACGACTGGGAGCTCACCCAGATAGGGAATGGAGGTTCACCCATAGAGATTGAAGAGGGGTGGCTTGTTATCACCCATGGTGTGGGACCGGTGCGCACCTACTCACTGGGAGCTGCACTGTTGGATAAGAATGATCCACGGAAGGTAATCGGGCGACTGGATAAGCCGTTGCTGACTCCCGCCAGGAACGAGAGTTCCGGGTATGTACCCAACGTGATTTACACCTGTGGCGCGATGGTTCTCGACCGCACCCTGGTATTACCTTACGCTATCACAGATGTGGTGACCAAGTTTGCCACTGTCAGCGTGGATGAGATTATCAAATCAATGAAAAAGTTTGAATATTTTTAATCGTATGAAAATAGCTATGCTAGCTCCGATAGCCTGGCGTACCCCACCCGTTCATTACGGCCCGTGGGAACTGGTCACATCGCTATTAACCGAGGAATTGGTAAAAAACGGCGTGGATGTCACCCTCTTTGCTACCGCTAACTCCGTTACAAAAGCAAAGCTGCAGGCAGTTAGCCCTATGGGGTATGACGAGGATAGAAGCATTGATGCGAAAGTGTGGGAGTGTCTCCATATTTCGGAATGCTTTGAACATGCCGGTGAGTTTGATATTATTCATAATCAGTTCGACTTCCTGCCACTCACCTACTCCGGCATGGTAAACACACCCGTAGTGACCACCATTCATGGATTCTCATCACCCCGCATAATGCCGGTTTATAAAAAATACAACGACACCACCCATTATATATCCATCAGCGATGCCGACCGATCGCCGGAGCTTGATTATACTGCCACGGTGTATCACGGCATAGATCTGGATCAGTTTACCTTCAATCCGGAACCCAAAGGAGACTATATACTCTATTTCGGAAGAGTTCACCATGATAAAGGAACAAAAGAGGCGGTGGAGATTACACGGGCGCTGAACCGGCGACTGGTCATTGCGGGAATAATTCAGGATGAGGTTTATTTTAATGAATACGTAAAGCCTTTCCTGAAACAGGGAGAGGTTGAATATATTGGCAGCGTAGGGCCCGACAAGCGGGATACCTTGTTGGGAAATGCAACACTATTACTGCATCCGATCAATTTTAGAGAACCGTTCGGACTTTCTGTTGTGGAGGCGATGGCCTGCGGGACACCTGTTGTTGCGTTCAATAAAGGAAGCATGCCCGAGCTGATTATCGATGGCAAGAATGGTTTTCTTGCGGAAAACATGGAGGAAGCGATCGAGAAAATAAAAAAAATTGACAATCTTGATCGTATCAACTGCAGAGTGCATGTGGAGAAACGCTTCAGCAAAGAGTTTATGGCGAAGCGTTACATGGAAGTGTACAAAAAGATCTTATTGGAATAGAGGCTCCTGTTATTTCTCTTTGGCCAATCCGAGAATCCACAATACGGTAATTACAATAACCGCCGCGATAGTGATTATGGGAATAGTACCCAGGATATAGACCCAGCCTACAAACAGGCCAAAAAGGATGAATAATATTGCCAGTGCGGTGCCGGCCAGAATAGCGAGCAGCTTGGCTGTTCTTTTTTTCAGTCGTGCCATAATTTATATCCGGACTCTGTCATAAAATTATCTGAGGCCAAATTTAGAAGATTTTTCCGAAAGATAGAGAGATAGTACAGTTTATTGTATTGTTTTTGACAGAATAGCTTGTATATTTCAAAAGATTTTTACCTTTGCCGAAACGAACAATTAAATATAACAAGATGAAAAACTGGATTTTTGAAGCGGCAATACTGGCCGCGGGATTAATGGTGACGGGTATATTGCTAAACGCCGGGATTAACAATTTTACTAACCGAGACCGCGTGGTGACCGTGAAGGGCCTTGCCGAAATGGAGGTGCAGGCCGATAAGGTGATATGGCCGCTCATGTATAAGGATTTGGGAAACGACCTCACCACGCTTTATACCAATATCCAGACAAAGAACAAAACCATCATCGGTTTCCTGGAGGCCAACGGCATCAGCCGGGAAGAAATCAGTGTGTCGCCACCAGAGATCATCGACATGGAAGCAGAGCGCTACGCGACCCAAACACAACATTCCTATCGTTACAATGCCACCTCGGTGATCACCGTCACCTCGGGCGATGTGGAGAAGGTACGTAAATTAATCTCCGGACAGACCGAACTGCTTAAGCAAGGCGTGGCCATAACAGGAGGCGATTACCGCTACAACACCCTCTATGAATTCACCGGACTGAACAACATCAAGCCACAGATGATCGAAGAAGCCACCAAAAACGCCCGTGCTGCAGCTGAGAAGTTTGCTACCGACTCGGGCAGCAGGCTGGGTAAGATCCGAAACGCGTCGCAGGGACAGTTCACCATCACCGACCGGGATGCAAACACTCCTTATATCAAAAATGTGCGGGTTGTGACTACCGTGAATTACTATCTCAAAAATTAAAGAATAAGAGCGGGAATAAACGCGCTATTCAGGAGCAGAGCAAAATAACCCAGGCCGGAATAGGAATATTTCAGAGAGAGAAACGTTTGCCTGATTGCAGAAATGCCGCGTATTTCTCCTGGTTAAAAGAGTAGTAGAACGCACCCCTCTTCGAACTTTCCTTGTCCTTGATCTCGAGCTTGTCGAGTATATTCATCGTAGCGAGTTTCTTACGGAAGTTCCGCTTATCGAGGGGCATCTGGTAGATGGTTTCATAGAGATCCTGCAGCGAAGGAAGGGTAAATTTTCCGTCGAAGAAGTTAAAGATAACCGGTTCCTTTGATGCTTTGTACTGCAACAGCATGAGTGCATCGCCAACCATCCGGTTATGGTCGAATACCATCTCCGGGAGGTCGTTGATATTGATCCAGCGGGCATCGAACTTTCGTGCGAGTGACGTATTGAACTTCTCTGTCTGTACCAATGCATAAAATGCCACCGAGACAACCCTGCCGCCACTGTCGCGGTCTACTTCTCCGTACGCTCCCACCTGCTCCATATAAATACCTTTCTGCTGTGTATAGCGATACAACACTTTTTCGGCGGCCTGAGTAAGACTTTCCTTCTCCTCCATGAATCCTCCCATGAGGGACCATTCATTTTTCAGCGGTTCCACGGGACGGCGGGTAAGCAGCACATGCAGCTCTTTTTTTCGAAATCCAAAGATGATGCAATCCACCGCAATCAAAAAACGGACATTGTTTTGGTAATAATTGGCAGACATAGGACACAAGGTATAAAGATAGTAAAAGGTCGTTTGATGGTAGTAGAAAAAAGAGAAAAAGCCGGAAGCAGGCGCTGTGCGACGTCCTGCTCCCAACCTTTTGCATGGTTCAGGAATCAGAGCTTGTGTGCGCCGTCACTGATTACCACGTCGTACACCTTTGGCTCATGGCCGAAACGGGCACTGAATTGTTCTTTGGCATCTGCAATGAATGAGTTGTAAAGCTCGTCTTTCACAAGGTTAATAGTACATCCGCCAAAGCCACCACCCATCACGCGCGAACCGGTCACGCCGTGCTCACGGGCTACCTCATTGAGGAAGTCCAGTTCTTCGCAGCTCACTTCGTAAAGCTTGCTCATCCCGTGATGCGTTTCGTACATCTTCTCACCCACAGTTTCATAGTCGCCACGTTCCAGGGCATCACTCACATCCCTCACACGTTGCGTCTCTTCAATCACATAACGGGCACGCATATAGTCTTCTTCCGAGATCTCCGCACGAACCTCGTTCAGCATCTCCATCGATGCATCGCGAAGGAATTCCACTTGGGGATGCCGTTTGGCAATGGTGCGTGCCGCATGTTCACACGATTCACGCCTTTTGTTGTAGGCCGACGATGCCAGTTCATGTTTCACCACCGTGTCGAGCAGCACCAGCTTATAGCCCTGCGGATCGAATGGGAAATAGGCATATTCCATCGTTTTTGTATCGAGCCGGATCAAGTGCCCTTTCTTTCCAAAGAGGGAGGCAAACTGATCCATGATACCACATTTTACACCCACATAATTGTGCTCTGTACTCTGTCCGATACGGGCCAGTTCAAACTTGTCGATGCCGAGACTCAACATATCGTTCAGCGCGAATGCATAAGTGCTTTCCAGTGCAGCCGAGGAGGACATTCCTGCTCCCAGTGGCACATCACCCGTGAAGACCGTATCAAATGCTTTCACCGATCCCCCTCTTTTGATGATTTCACGGCAGACACCAAAAATATATCTGGCCCAACCCTCTTTGGGGAGATCCTCCTCGTTGAGTCCGAACTCGGCACTCTCATCCAGATCGATCGCGTAAGCCCTCACCTTATCGGTTCCGTTGAAACGTATGGCAGCGGTCATCCCCTTGTCAATGGCGCCGGGAAAAACAAAGCTCCCGTTGTAGTCGGTATGTTCCCCGATCAGGTTTACGCGTCCTGGAGACGCATAAACCTCGGGAGTGCCGTTGCCCATTTTTTTCAGAAATATCTCCAATATCTCTTGTTTTGTCAAATGTTTGCTCATATCACACAATATATAAGATTATTTTTCAATAGTTGAATCATCAACTGCAGGGTCACGAGAGAAACTTATGCAGTTACTTCTTCTTCATCGGTCACTTTGATATCCTTGTTCACGTTTTTGGATCCCAGCATTGCATAGTAAAGCAGATAGGCAAGGCCAATCAGAGGAACAATATAGGAAAACATATACGTAGATTTATCGGCTACCCAATTTTGTATTAACGGAATAATTCCTCCACCCACAACCATCATCATGAAAATGCCGGAAGCAGCTTTGGTATATTTGCCCAAACCTTCCACAGCCAGGTTGAAGATACTTCCCCACATGATGGATGTACAGAGACCACACAGCACAAGCAGCAATGCACTCAGCGGCACCAATGTCATGGCGAATGATGACCCGGTAAATACAGGCATGGAGGTAGTCATTGTTTTTGGTGAAACGATTGCACCAACAATGAAGGTCATCGCCAGTACCGACACCGAAGTAAGCATCACTTTGCTGGAAACTTTACCACCCACCAGGCTACCGATAAAACGTCCTATTAACATTAAAAACCAGTAGGTGCCTGCCACAAAACCGCCTATAGTAGCAGCGTTGGAGGGATCCAGGCCTGCCCCCTTGTCGGTGATGTTGGAAAGGTAAAAGTTCAACGTACCCGGTATGCCGATCTCTATACCTACATAGACGAAGATGGCGATGGTTCCCAGGACGAAGTGACGAAAAGCCCATGGACTACTTTCATACACAACATTTTTGCTCTTTTTGTGTGCGTCGGGATCGCTGATGGGGATAAAGGAGAGAATGATGAATGCTGCCGCAAATACACCCATGGCAATAAACAATACGGGATTCACATTGGAGATAGCAGTATCTTTGGATACGGTGCCAATCAATGCGCCCACCAGCATGGGAGTTAACGTACCTGCAAGTGAATTGAAGGTACCCCCAAGCTGAATCAGCTGGTTCCCCTTGTTACCACCGCCACCAAGTAGGTTGAGCATCGGGTTCACGACTGTGTTCAGCATACACACAGAAAAACCGGCAATGAATGCTCCCAGCAGATAAACTACAAAGTTTACCGGCAACGAAGCGAATGTGCTGCTGGCATCTACTACACCCGACAGGTACTGGATAAAAACACCCACAAAGCCTATGGCAATCGCTGCAAGTGCCGTCTTTTTGTAACCTATTTTCGTCAACAATTTACCGGCCGGAATTCCCATGAAGAGGTAAGCAGCGAAGTTCATCATATTACCCAACATTCCCAAGAAGTTGGAGCCCTCAAATTTGTTGCTCCATATCACACCGATTGGTGCTGCAAGATTGGTCACAAAGGAGATCATTGCAAAGAGGAACATCATGGTGATGATGGCAACGATGTTTTTGTTTTGATTGTTTGTCATTTCTTATACTCTAATTAATGGTTTTATAATAATAAAGAATCTTCATTTTCAGACCAGGAATTTGTTCAGACCGAGAACTTATAGGTCGTCTTCGACTCAAACAGTTCTTCGGGGCGCAGGATCACCGGGGGATAATCCGGCTTGTTGATGCTGTCGGGATAGTGCTGTGTTTCAAAACACACCGCCGATCTCTCCGGATACCTGTGTCCGTTCTTGGCCGTAAAATTGCCTGTCATCCAGTTTCCGGTATATAGCTGCATACCCGGCTCGGTGGTATATATCTCCATCCTGATGCCCGTTTTGGGCGACTCGCAGATACCTGCAAACGTATAATCATCGACGGCATCCGGCTTGTTCAATATATAGGTATGATCGTATCCTTTTCCAAAGAGCAGCTGTTGAAAATCATCGTTGATTCGTTCACCAATTGCGCATTGTTCGGTAAAATCCATGGGCGTACCTTTTACCGAAGCAGCATCACCATAAGGAATGGCTGTTGAATCGGTGGGCAGATAGTTGTCCGCATTGATCATGAGCAGATGGTCACCAACATAAGGATCACCTTCGCCCGACAGATTGAAGTAAGAATGGTTTGTCAGGTTCAGGATGGTTGTTTTATCCGTGGTCGCTCTATAGCATATTTCCAAGGCATTATCCTCGGTCAGGGTGTAAGTAACCGTGACGGACAGATTGCCGGGAAATCCCTCCTCTCCGTCTGACGACAGATAAAAAAGTTCAATGCTGTTGGCATTCACTTTCTTTACTTCCCAAACCACAGCATTAAAGCCCTTTATGCCTCCATGCAGAGAGTTCGGACCGTTGTTCACTGCCAGTTTGTATTCTATGCCTTCCAACGTAAATCGGCCGTCGGCAATCCTGTTTGCCGTACGGCCGCAGACAGCCCCAAAGTAAGGCTCCTCTGATGTGAGGTATTCTTCAATCGAGGAATGTCCCAACACCACGTCGGTGAAGGTTCCCTTGTTGTCGGGCACCATCAGCGAAACTACTTTCGCCCCATAATTGGTGACGGTGACTTCGCTGCCTGACTTGTTTGTAAGAGTGTATAATCCGGTTTGCTTGCCATCTACATTTTTTTCAAAAGCTTCAACCAGCAAACCGGATTTGCTATACATTTTGTTCATGTAATTTTCTTGGTTTTAAAGATAAGATATTGATGAAGATTGATCTTGTATAAAATTCGTGTAAAATTAACACAGATTTCGGAAATAGCCCAATAAAAAAATGTGTTATTAAACATAAATTTTAGGATTTAACATGCCTTTTTTCAGAAACAGAAATATATACATATTCCATTACCGCACTCATGCTCAAACAATCGCTTCACCATCACCTTTTATCTTCTTTGTTACTAATATTTTATCTATTTTATTCCCATCCACATCCACAATTTCAAAATGCAGCTTGTCGTAATCAAATTTATCCCCTACGCACGGAATCTTATTAATGCATGCAAAAACGAAGCCTGCCACAGTGGAATAATCGATCTTGTCAAAATCGACAATAAAATCTTCGTCGAGTTGCGTCAATATTTCAATGGGGGCCTCTCCGCTAATCAGGGCAGAATGATCGTCGCGCATAAACAGAAGCGGATCGGCCCAAGCATCGTCTGTCTCTTCGGGTATCGCACCCACCAGGTTTTCGAAAATATCGTGTATCGTAATAATGCCCTCAAGACTTCCATATTCATCGACTACAACTGCGACAAACTTATGGTTGTTTTTGAAATTCTCCAGCACCTTCTGTGCACGAAGTGTGTTGGGCACGACAATCGGCTCCATGATGAGATCTTCTATCTCAAAGGGTTCGCCGTTATTAAGCCTCAACAAAAAGTCCCTCATCGAGATGATGCCGGTAAATTCATCGATTTTCTTTTTGCAAGCAAGAATCTTACTGTGCCTCGTCTGCAGGAGGTCACGAATGACCTCCTCCCTGCTTTTGCTAATGTCAACCCACTCCACGTCGGTGCGGTGGGTCATCAGATGAATGGCCCTTTTATCGGAGAAATAAAACACCTGCTCGTGGATAATATTCTCTTCCATGTCGATAATTCCTTCGTGTGAGGCCGTTTTGAGCATGGCGCGCAATTCCATTTCCGAGATCACTTCATTCTTTGGCTGCAGGCCGATCAAGCGGGAGATAAAACTGGTTGAGAATGCCAAAAGCTTCACAAACGGATAAAAAATGATGCTCACCACATATATGGTGGGAGAGACAGCAATGGCCATTTTTTCCGCGTTGTTCAGTGCGATCGTTTTGGGCACAAGTTCGCCAATTACAATAGAGATATAGGTGATCAGGAAAACGACAATCACCATAGAAATAGCCTCCGAGAAGGGCGCTGTGCTCTCAAACTGTTCGAAGAAAGGTACCAGGTAAACAGCAAAAGCCTGCCCACCGAATGCACCGTTGATGATACCAATCAATGTAATTCCTACCTGCACGGACGAAAGAAAGTTATCAGGATCGGCCTGCAACCTGAGTGCACGCCGGGCCCCCCTCTTCCCTTGCTTTCGCTCCGTATCAAGTTTGTTTTTCTTTGCCGAGACAATTGCAATCTCCGACAGGGCAAAAAATCCATTGAGCAGGATTAACAGGAAAACGATGATAATATCAATCCACATACTGCTGCAAATTCAGTGAGCGACGCCTGCGTTATGCTACCACAAGGGGGAGGGATAGACACCCTTTTCCACCAGATCTTTCAGCTTGGCAACCACATCGGGACGGTCTTCGGCATAGGTCACGCCAAACCATTTTGAAGGGGTATCAAGTACCTTCACGGTGACTTCACCACTTACAGTCAGGTTATTCACCAACAAAGGAATAAAAAACTCGGCTTTGATATTTTCAGCATTGTCTTTCAGGAACTGTACAAAATAATCATCCGAATAGCGAAAATAATCGGGTGTGAAACCCCACATATTCATCGACACGGGCGTTTGATCTCCGACAGGGATCCACTGGTCGTTTTCATCCTTGTAGCACACATTGCCCTCCACACGCATCACCTGTGTCCGTTCCACCACGCCGGTGAGGTTGCCTTCCGTATCGGTTTCGCATACACCGCGTGCCACGGTGCCGCTCTCGGACAAGGTATTTCCTATGTGGTAACCCACCATGCAATATCTGTTTTTACTGTTGCCGAGCGTCGAGAGAAAGTCGGCAAGCACCTTGAAGCTTTCACGTCCGTAGAAATCATCGGCATTGATCACTGCAAACGGTTCGTTGATCACTTCTTTCCCCATCATCACCGCGTGGTTGGTACCCCACGGCTTCACCCTGTCGGGGTGCGGAGTAAATCCTTCCGGCAGATTGTCAAGTTCTTGAAAAACCAGCTCGACCGGTATTTTTTTCTCGTATTTGCTGACGATTTTCTCTTTGAAGTCAGCTTCAAATGACCGGCGGATTACAAAGACCAGTTTGCCGAATCCGGCATTCACTGCATCGTAAATGGAATAATCCATGATGGTCTCGCCATTTGGGCCAAGCCCATCCAGTTGTTTCAATCCGCCATAACGGCTACCCATCCCTGCAGCCAATACAAATAATGTAGGTTTCATTGTTCGCGTTTATTTTATTTTTTAATTCACAAATATAAGATTTTTACAGTGAACGTGAAAAAGAAAAGAGCTCAAAATCCCGGTCCTGCTTATTTTAATGACGCAAAGCAATTCCACAAGGTCTCTTCCGGCAAAGGAGCGGTGACAGCAACATTCTCCTTCGAAACAGGATGGATAAAGGAGATTGTTCGGGCATGAAGGCTGATGCTCCCGCCGGGGTTGGAGCGTTCGGCGCCATATTTTAAATCACCTTTGATGGGACAGCCTATTTTTGCCAGCTGACATCGTATCTGGTGATGACGGCCCGTCTCCAGGTCTATTTCCAGCAGGAAATAATTCTGCGATGCACCAATCAGCCGATAATGGAGTATCGCCTTTTTGGTGTGTGGCTTTTCGGTGTCGTATGCAGCAGACTTGTTGGTTTTCTCGTTCTTGATCAGAAAATGCGTCAATGTACCTTCCTCTGCAGGTGGCCGTCGCTTCACGATGGCCCAATAGGTCTTTACCACCTCTCCGTTTCGAAACATATCGTTAAGCCTCGTAAGAGATTTGCTGGTCTTCGCAAACACCACCACCCCACTGGTCGGCCTATCGAGCCGGTGGGTGACACCACAAAAAACGTTGCCGGGCTTGTGATATTTCTCTTTCAGATAAGACTTCACTATGTCCGACAACGGCTTGTCGCCCGTCTTGTCGCCCTGCACAATTTCACCGGGCGCCTTATTGACGATGATAATATGGTTGTCTTCGTATAAAACTGTCATTTGAGCTTCTCAACCCAATCAGGTATTCATCCCGCCACAAACGTTGATGACCTGCCCGCTAACATACGAAGAGAGATCCGATGCGAGAAAAAGAGCTACATTCGCAACATCATCCGGCGTACCTCCACGTCGCAGTGGTATTTGCTTTGCCCACTCATTGCGTACCTCTTCCGAAAGTTGTCCGGTCATGTCGGTAATGATAAAACCCGGTGCAATGGCATTAGCCCTGATTCCCCGTGAACCCAGCTCTTTGGCAATCGACTTGGCCAGACCAATCATCCCTGCTTTCGACGCAGAATAGTTTGCCTGCCCTGCGTTCCCCGATACGCCCACCACCGAGCTCATGTTCACAATGCTGCCCGATTTCTGACGCATCATCACGGGTGTTACCGCATGCACAAAATTGAACGCCGATTTCAGATTTACGTTGATTACCGCATCCCATTGCTGTTCGCTCATTCGCATCATCAACCCATCTTTGGTGATCCCGGCGTTGTTTACAAGAATGTCGATGCGTCCGAAATCCTGCATGACCTGATCCACCACTTTGTGTGTTTCATCAAAGTTGGCAGCATTGGAAGCATACCCTTTGCATTTTACACCAAGAGAGGCTATCTCATGCTCGGTTGCTTCACCGGTTTCGTCGATAACCAAATCAGTAAACGCGATATTAGCTCCTTCCGACGCATATTTCAGCGCGATGGCTTTTCCTATTCCGCGGGCAGCTCCGGTTATCAGTGCTGTTTTCCCTTCTAATAACTTCATACGATTATTTTTAATTTACTTTATTGTTCTTCGCTGACACGGACAGCCGAAAGCTGATCGCTGACCGATGACCGCTATTTGACGTATATTCCTTTGAACAAAATATTGGCGATTATCTCCCGGTCCTCTTTTTTGTTGTAGTCGAGCCTCATCGCACCGCGAATGGTAGGCACCTCCAACCCTTTGAATGCATAATGCAATATCTCGGCTGTTTGTCTTATATCGTGGAGTTGAAAGATTCCCTTTTCGCATCCATCCCGTATAATGGTTTCCAGATAATGAATCTCCTTCTTGTCGAACTCCTTGCGTACATTTTCCACTTTCCAGATATCTCTGAAAAAATCGGCACGAAGAGTGCCGTTACGGGTAACCACCTCTTTTATGGCACCCAAGCGGGTAAAGGCAAGCAGGATAAGCTTTTCATCAGCAGGGATATTGCGCCGGGTGACCTCCTCCAGTTTACTATAGAGTACTTCGAGCTCCGATTCGATCACCGCCTTGTAGATGTCATTCTTGCTGCTGAAATATGTGTACAGGGTGCGTCTTCCACGTTGGGATGCCTCGGCAATATCATTCATTGTCGTATTCTCGACTCCTTTTTTTGCAAAAAGTTGCCGGGCTACGTCAATTAAGTTGTTTTTTGTCTTTGAAATGGCTGAAGTCACCTTGTCTTGCACAATTTATTTATTTATGTGCAAAAATAAAACAAAGATTTCAAATCCCGAAAGTAATTGAGATAAAATTATCGAAACCATAACCCAAAATAAAAAATTAGGGGAGCACACCGTGTCCATTCCTATTTTTTTCTGAGCAGCACCGCTGCCTCGCATACTTCCCGGTACCACTCTTCGCCAAATTTCCGGATCAGCGGTTCCCTTAAAAATTGGTAGAGCGGTACACCTTCTTCCCGGCCCAGCTTCAGGGCAGACTGGCATACCGACCAGCGATGATAGTTCACCGCCGTAAAATCGGCATACTCATGCAGACGAACAGGATAAAGATGGCATGAAATTGGTTTCTGTACGGTAATGCGGCCTTCACGAAATGCACTGTCGATGACACATCTACACACTCCGTCGTCGTCGAACCGGGTAAAGACACACTCTTCGCCATTGACGATGGAGGTTACCAGTTCCCCATCGGTATCGGTATAAGCAATTCCCTGTCGGTTTATAAGCTCCTGGGATTCGGGGGAGAGGTCATTCCAGATTGCGGGCAAGATCTCATTGACCTGAGCAAACTCCTCCCGGGAGAGAGGGGCGCCCGATTCTCCATCCACACAACACTGGCCTTTGCATTTGCACAGGTCGCAAATAAATTGTACTTCAAATATATCGTCCGAGATAAGTGTATTTTGTATCTGTATCATAATTTATCGTGTAGATATAACTTCTGCCATAGGGGCAGTTTTTCTGTCTCTTTTCACATAGATTGAAAACAGAAGAAAGGTTACCAAGGCACTCGCAATAGCAGCAGCCAGATAAGGAAGCGTGAGCGGCAACTCATCCAACCGGACGAACCATTCACTGTCGCCCCAGAAAAAGTTCAGCAGAATCACGGTGGCATTGTTCACAAAGTGAAAGATGATCGGCATCCACAGGTTGCGCGTGTAAAGAAAGAGATACCCCAGCATGGCACCCAGGAACAGCCTCGGCAAAAACCCGTAAAACTGAAAGTGAACCATGCTAAACAACAACGCTGTCAGCCATATAGCTGCATGACCGTTTCGGAACTTTTCCATCAGGAACTGCTGCAGTGCCCCCCGAAAGAACAGTTCCTCCGAGATTGCCGCCATGGCTGCCACAATGACAAGGTTCAGCAGCAGTGCTCCGATCGTTCTTCCGGAAAGCAATAGCCCGGTCGTCTCCATGGCTGCATCTTCCATGGAGCGCATTGTCTGTTCCACACCGCTCATCCACTCTGGTAATTCCATGCCACTGTTCCATCGTGACAAATAAGAAGCAAACGGGTAAGAGACACAAAATGCCAATAGAGCGAAAGCTATCTCCCGCACCATCTTTCCATTGTTGCCGGTTTTCAGGTAGCGCGCGGGCCGTGCATCGGTAAATGCGACTACCAGGTATGCAGGCAGTGCAATTGCAAATACCGACTGAAGTGCAGAGCTCAAATAAATCGGCATCGTTTCACCCGCGTCGCCCATCCCGGGCATCATCATTAATAACCGGGTAAGTATCCCGGCCGCAATCACGCCGACGAAGAGCAATAAAAAAAGGTACGTTATTTTGAACCCCGGCGGAGCCGATGTGAAAATTGGTCGCATTTCTTCTGTTTTGATGTACAAAGATAGGATTTTCACTTTCAAAAAAAAGCAAGTCTCCGCAGAATATTTGCCAACAGCGGTTTCTTATATTCAGGAAGCTGACACAACAAGCAAAGAGGAAGAAAAGGTATCGGTTAAAATATTTTTTGCAAATTGAAAGAATAACACTAATTTTGCACTCTTATTTCAAAAAAAGGATTCAATCGGTTGAAATTAACCGACTTTCCACAAAAATAACAAATCACGAATTCTTATGAAGTCAACACTGAATAGAAAGGACGATGTGAACGGAACGATCGTCATCGAACTGGAGAAAGCAGATTATCAGGAAAAGGTAGATAAGTCGCTGAGTCAATTTCGCCAGAAAGCCAACATACCAGGCTTCCGCCAGGGAAAAGTACCCAAAAGCGTTATCCAGCGGATGTACGGAAAGGCGGTGCTGGTCGACGAAGTCAACAAGATTGTCACGGAAGAACTGACGAATTTCATTCGGGAGAACAAATTGAAAATTCTGGGCGAGCCCATCTCCGACGATAGCGAAGAAAAACAGGTAAACCTCGACAAGGATGAAGTGCTGACATTTTACTTCGACGTGGCACTCACGCCGGAATTCGAACTGAAGCTTGATAAAAACACGGAACTGACCTATTACCAGGTAAAGCTGGAAGAGGAACTTCTCGATAAACAGATGGATGCCTACAAGCAAAACTACGGTACCTATGCGTCTGTTGAAGGGGAAGCAAAAGATACAGACCTGATCAAAGGGACGCTTACGGAACTGGAAGAGGGAAAAGAGAAGGAACACGGACAGGTGATCGAAAACGCCATCCTGATGCCTTCCTATGTAAAGGAAGAAACAATAAAAAACAGGTTTATCGGTGCCAAAGTGGGCGACAGTGTCGTTTTCAATCCGAAGAGTGCTTACGATAACAACGAAGCCGAAGTGGCCTCACTGTTGCAAACAACCAAAGAGCATGTAAAAGACATTAATGCGGATTTCCGCTTTGACATCAAAGAGATAACTCGCTACCAGGAAGCCGAACTGAACCAGGAGTTGTTCGACCGGGTTCTTGGCGAAGGTGTTGCTACCACCGGGGAAGAGTTTCGCGCAAAGATAGCGACAGAGCTGAACAATCAATTCAAGCCCAACGCCGATCATCTTTTCATTCACGAAGCGAGAGACATTATCGTGGAGAAAATGAAGGATGTGCAGTTTCCCGATCAGTTTTTGAAACGCTGGCTCCTTGAATCGAGTGAAAATAGAACCGCCGAACAGGTGGAAGAGGATTATCCCCGAATTTTGGAGGATCTCAAGTTCCATATAGCCAAACAGAAGATTGTGGAAGCCAATGAGATTAAGGTGGAATTCGAAGATATTGAAGCATTGGCCACCGAGGTTGCGAAAGCTCAGTTTGCCCAATACGGAATGACCAACCTTCCGGCAGATGTGTTACAGAACTATACAAAAAGTCTCCTTGAGAAAGAGGATACAATGCAGAACCTGGTCGACAAGGCTACCGAAAACAAGATCATTGACTGGTTGAAAGAGAATGTGAACGTGATTCAAAAAGAGATTTCGTCGAAAGACTTTAACGAAATGATGAGCAAGCATTCCCACGTACATGGTGAAAATGCAGACAATCTTTCTTCGGAGGAGGCTGAGGTATCGGCAGAATAATCTGTCCGATGCAAAAATAGACTGTTTTTCAGGATTTTATTTTTTAATTCAACAATTCGTTATAAATTTGTTAGCGGATTGACGCACGAAGATTCGTTCTTTTGTGATAATCCTGGCACTTTATTTGCAGTTCTTTCTTTGACAAACAAAGTTGAACAACTGATAAGAGAATTTATGGAAAACGAATTTAGGAAATACGCGGTGAAACATCTGGGCATGAGCAGTACCAGATTGGACAGTTACATAAACATCACCAGTCAGGGAGGTTATATCTCGCCGACCATTATAGAGGAACGTCAGCTCAACGTAGCACAGATGGATGTTTTTTCAAGGTTGATGATGGACCGCATCATTTTTCTGGGCACAGCGATCGACGACTATGCAGCCAACGTGATCCAGGCACAGCTCCTTTACCTGGATTCTGCCGACCCCGGCAAAGATATTTCCATATACATCAACTCCCCCGGAGGGTCTGTGTATGCAGGATTGGGCATCTATGACACCATGCAGTTCATAACGAGTAACGTGTCTACCATCTGTACCGGTATTGCCGCATCGATGGCAGCCGTACTGCTGGTCGCAGGTACCGAAAAGAAACGTTTTGCCCTCACTCACTCCCGCGTGATGATACATCAGCCGCTGGGAGGTGTGCAGGGACAGGCTTCCGACATCGAAATCACCGCCCGGGAAATTGCAAAAATTAAACAGGAGTTATACACCATCATTTCCAAACACTCAGGCAAACCCATTGAAGAAGTGGCCCGGGACTCCGACCGTGACTTCTGGATGACTGCATCTGAAGCCAGGGAATATGGAATGGTGGATGATGTGCTGACAAAAAAGTGAATAAATTAACAGACAATGGCTAAAAAAGCGAACAGCAGTAATCATTGTAGTTTCTGCGGAAGAAGCGAACAGGAAGTCAACCTGCTCATATCGGGTATGACGGGCTATATCTGTGACCTGTGCGCCGAGCAGGCACACGAGATTGTGAATGAAACCTTCAAAGGCAATGACAAGTCGGATCCCGGCATCTCCCTTATGTCACTGCCCAAGCCTGCTCAGATCAAGGAGTTTCTGGACCAGTACGTGATCAAGCAGGATAACGCAAAGCGATTTCTTTCGGTCTCGGTGTACAATCATTACAAGCGAATTTTGCAAAAGAATGTAAAGGACGAAGTGGAGATAGAAAAGTCAAACATCATCATGGTGGGCGCTACCGGCACAGGCAAGACACTGCTGGCACGCACCATCGCCAGGATGTTGCACGTTCCCTTTACCATTGTGGATGCCACAGTGCTTACTGAGGCTGGATATGTAGGAGAAGATATTGAAAGCATACTCACCCGCTTGCTGCAGGTGGCAGATTACGATGTAAACGCGGCCGAGCGGGGCATCGTATTCATCGACGAAATCGATAAAATTGCCCGCAAAAGCGACAATCCCTCCATCACCCGTGACGTAAGCGGCGAAGGTGTACAGCAGGGGCTGTTGAAGCTGTTGGAAGGCTCCGTGGTAAACGTACCACCCCAGGGGGGACGAAAGCATCCCGAACAGCGAATGATTGCCGTCAACACCAAGAATATCCTGTTCATCTGTGGAGGTGCCTTCGACGGTATTGAGAAGAAAATAGCCCAGCGCCTCAACACACGTGTGGTAGGTTATGCTGCCAGCAGCGACAAGGCAAATATCGACAGAAACAACCTGTTAAAATACATCACCCCCCTCGATTTGAAGTCGTTTGGACTGATTCCGGAAATTATCGGCCGGCTCCCTATCCTCACCTACCTGGAGCCACTCGATAGAGATGCTTTGCTGCGTATTCTGGTTGAACCAAAGAACTCCATCGTCAAACAATATCAAAAACTGTTCGAAATGGATGGTGTAACGCTCACTTTCGAACAGGGTGCTTATGAATATATTGTGGACAAAGCCATTGAGTTTAGGCTAGGGGCACGCGGATTACGCTCCATCGTGGAAGCCATCATGATTGACGCCATGTTCACGTTGCCCTCGGAGGAGAAAAAGAAATTACACGTAACGCGTGATTACGCTGTACATCAGCTGGAGAATTCCGATCTGCACCATTTGCGGGTAGCTTGATTCACGCCCCGGATAAAAAACCGCCGGACAACGAAAACTGTCCGGCCTTTTTTTTGAAACGCATCTGTTCGCCTTGCTTTTTTTTAAGAATTTATTTGCAAAGATTATTAATATCAACTATCTTGGGTGTTGATTTTTCTGTCCGTTTGCAACGATCGGAGAATCTGCCAGCCGAAGAATGAATGCCTATGCATTTCATATAGTGATTTTATGCTGGAAATATAAAATACTTTTTTAATTTTGTGCCGACCTGTCGTTGACAACGTTTTTATCGCCGGGCAATTTGCTGAATGAAGGAACAAGACTATCTATATAAGGGTTTAAAGGAATATTTCGGGTTCGATACGTTTAAAGGCAATCAGGAAGCCATTATCCAAAGTATCTTATCCGGGAAGGATACTTTTGTGCTGATGCCCACCGGCGGCGGGAAATCACTCTGTTACCAGCTTCCCGCCCTGCTATCGGATGGCACGGCCATTATTATTTCACCGTTAATCGCGCTGATGAAAAATCAGGTCGATGCCATGCGCAACTATAGCGAAGAAGACGGCATTGCCCACTTTCTCAACTCCTCGCTCAATAAGCAGGAGATTGAAGAGGTAAAGAAAGATGTCCTTTCTGAAAAAACGAAGATGCTCTATGTCGCCCCCGAATCGCTCACAAAACAGGAGAACATAGAATTTCTGCGCAACATCAGGATCTCGTTTTACGCCGTTGACGAAGCTCATTGTATCTCTGAATGGGGACACGACTTCCGTCCGGAATACCGGCGAATCAGGCCCATTATCGCAGAGATATGCCCTCGACCCATCATTGCACTTACCGCGACAGCCACCCCCAAAGTACAGCACGACATACAGAAAAATCTCGGCATGAACGAGGCGATAGTATATAAATCATCCTTTAATCGCCCCAATCTCCATTACGAAGTAAGAAACAAAACCGAACAGATTGACAAGGAAATCATCAAATATATCCTCTCACAAGGGCGGAAATCCGGTATTGTCTATTGCCTGAGCCGCAAGAAAGTAGATGACTTCGCCGAAATCCTGCAAGCCAACAACATCAGGGCCCTGCCGTACCATGCCGGAATGGATGCCGTTAACCGGAGCAATAACCAGGATGCATTTTTGATGGAGAAGGCAGACGTGATTGTCGCCACTATCGCCTTCGGGATGGGGATCGACAAACCCGACGTGCGATACGTCATTCATTACGATATTCCCAAAAGCCTGGAAGGATACTACCAGGAAACAGGCCGTGCCGGCCGCGACGGAGGAGAAGGTAAATGCATCGCCTTCTATTCCGAGAAAGATCTGCAGAAACTGGAGCGTTTCATGCAGGGCAAGCCCGTTTCGGAACAGGAGATAGGCAAACAGCTGCTGCTGGAGACAGCGGCTTATGCTGAGACATCCGTATGCCGAAGGAAAGTATTGTTGCACTATTTCGGTGAGGACTACCACGAACCGAATTGTGGACACTGTGATAATTGTTTAAATCCAAAGAAAAAAGTGGAAGCGAAAGAATTACTCATTACTGTATTAGAAGCGATTATTGCTTTAAAGGAAAAACAAAAAGCCGATTATCTGGTCGATTTTCTCGTCGGAAAAGAATCCTCCGACATTGAAACATATGGGCACAACGAACTGGAAGAGTTTGGCTCGGGTGCCGACGAAGAAGCGAGCACCTGGGAAGCTCTCATTCGTCAGGCTTTACTCGACAACTACCTGAAAAAGGACATCGAGAATTACGGCATACTCAAAATCACCAAGAAAGGGAAAGAGTTCTTAAAAAATCCCGTCTCCTTCAAAATCACCAAAGACGATGAAGACGAGGACGATATGGCTGATCTGGAAAGTGAAGATTCAGACGTGATGGCATCTGCAGGAAGTGGTGGGGCTGCCGATCCCGTGCTTTATTCGATGATGAAGGATCTTCGGAAAAAACTGTCGAAAAAACTGAATGTGCCTCCCTATGTGATTTTTCAGCCCTCCTCGCTCGAGGCAATGGCTACATCCTACCCCATCACGCTCGAAGAACTACAGAATATCCCCGGTGTGGGGGCAGGGAAAGCCAAACGGTACGGAAAAGAGTTCGTGGATCTCATCAAGAAGCACGTGGACGAGAACGACATCACCCGACCCGAAGACCTGCGTGTAAAAACGGTTGCCAACAAATCGAAACTAAAGGTATCCATTGTGCAGGCCATAGACCGCAAGGTGGCACTCGACGATCTGGCCGAATCGAAAGGAATTGATTTCAACGAGATGCTTTCGGAGGTAGAAGCCATAGTCTACTCGGGAACCAAAATCAACATTGATTATTTCCTCAACGAGGTGATGGATCAGGATGTGATCCAGGATATCTACTCCTACTTCAAGGAGACCGAAACCGACGACCTGGAGAGGGCACAGGAAGAGCTATCCGACTATACCGATACCGAGATTCGGATGGTACGCATCAAGTTCTTCTCCGACATGGCAAACTAGCGTGCCAATAAGCCGACAGTTCTTATAAACTATTTTACACCGCTACCGTTATAATGGATAGGGTAAATTAATTATGCAATATTTACAAGAGATAAACAGTCCCGACGATCTGAAAAAACTCAGCATCGATCAGCTCGAAACCGTGTGTGCCGACCTGAGAGAGTTTATCATTGAACAACTCTCCAACAACCCGGGACACTTTGGCTCAAGCCTGGGTACGGTAGAACTGACGGTGGCACTGCATTATCTGTATAATACGCCGTATGACCGGATTGTGTGGGATGTGGGACATCAGGCATACAGCCACAAGATACTCACGGGACGACGCGACCGGTTTTCCACCAACCGGAAGCTGGGGGGCCTTTCGGGATTCACCAACCCCGTTGAGAGCGAATACGACACCTTCGTCGCCGGTCATGCCTCCACCTCCATCTCCGCAGCACTGGGCATGGCCGTTGCAGCCTCAATAAATAAGGAAAACGACCGACATGTGGTGGCTGTCATAGGTGACGGGGCCATGACGGGGGGACTAGCTTACGAAGGACTCAACAACGCCTGTTCGCAACCCAACAACCTGCTCATCATCCTCAACGACAACAACATGTCGATCGACAACAACGTGGGAGGCATACAGGACTATTTGGTGAAGCTGACAACCTCTTACAAATACAACCGGTTTCGAAACACTGTTTATCAAGGCTTCAAACGGCGTAACCTGATCTCGGAGAAAGACAAAAATATTGTGCTGCGATTCAACAACAGCATGAAATCGCTCCTTACCAAAGAACAAAACCTCTTTGAAGGATTCAATATCCGCTATTTTGGTCCGGTGGACGGCCACGATCTTCCAGGTCTGATTCGCATCCTTCGCAACATCAAGGACATGGAGGGACCCAAGTTGCTCCACGTCAAGACTGTGAAGGGCAAAGGATACAAACCTGCGGAAAAGTCGGCCACCATCTGGCACGCACCCGGCATTTTCAACAAGGAGACAGGAGAACGTATTCTGAAAGACAAAAACAATCAACCACAGCTTTATCAGGATGTATTCGGACATACCCTGGTGGAGATGGCAAAGAAGAACGACAAGATCGTGGGAGTCACCCCTGCCATGCCTACTGGCTGCTCCATGACCTATATGATGGAGGATTTTCCCGAGCGGGCTTTCGACGTAGGCATTGCCGAAGCCCACGCCGTAACCTTCTCTGCCGGTATGGCCAAAGAGGGATTGATACCTTTCTGCAACATTTACTCCTCGTTCATGCAGCGCGCTTATGATCAGGTGATTCATGATGTGGCGCTGCAAAAATTGAAGGTCATTCTCTGTCTCGACAGAGCCGGATTGGTCGGCCCCGACGGACCTACTCACCATGGTGTTTTCGACCTGTCTTATCTGCGGCCGATACCCAATCTGGTTATATCTGCTCCCTATAACGAACATGAGCTGCGTAACCTGATGTACACATCCGTCAACGGAAATCAGGGACCTTTTGTGATCCGTTATCCACGCGGACAGGGTGAACTCACCGATTGGCACAATGAACCTCAACTCCTCACCATCGGCAAGGGGCGTAAACTGAAAAAGGGAAAAGACATGGCGCTCCTCTCCATCGGAGCCATTGGCAACAATGCAGCAAAAGCCATTGCCGAAGCAGATAAGCTGGGCATCAGCGTAGCACATTACGACATGGTTTTTCTAAAGCCGATAGACGAAGAGTTACTCACCAAAGTAGCCAAACAATTCAAACAGATCATCACAGTCGAAAACGGTGTGATAAAAGGCGGTTTGGGGAGTGCTGTCCTCGAGTTCTTGGCAGAAAATAGCTTCCAGGATGTCTCCGTGCATCGGATAGGTATTGCTGATGAATTTGTTACCCATGGATCAATCAAAGAGCTGCAACAGATCGCCGGGATCGACGAAGAGGGCATACTCAGGCAGATTGTGAAGTTGTATCACTCTATCCGTAACGATCAAACCGGTATGGAGCCCACATCCGGCCCCGTTAATCCCATAGAACTTATACACAACCGATAAAACATAAACAACCAATTGCAACGTCGATGAAAATTTTAATTGCCGGTGCCGGAGCCGTTGGAACTCACCTTGCAAGACTGCTCGGACAGGAAGATCACGAAATCACACTCATGGATGCCGACAAGGAGCGGCTTGCCCTTGTGCGCGACAATACCGATGTCCTTACCAATATCGGGAACTGTACTTCACTGAAGGATCTCACTGAGGCAGGTGTTGCCAACGCCGATCTCTACATCGGCGTAACACCGGAAGAGTCCAAGAACATTACATCCTGCATGCTCGCAGCAAACCTGGGAGCAAAAAAAACCCTTGCCCGTATCGACAACTACGAGTATCTGTTGCCCAAAAACACCGAGTTCTTTGAGAAACTGGGCATCCACTCCATGATCTATCCTGAGCTGAGTGCCGCCCGCGAGATAGCGATGGCGCTAAGGACTCCCTGGACCCGCTTTTGGTGGGAGTTGTGCAATGGAACGGTGATCCTCGTCGGCGCCAAAGTGAGAGAAAACGCCCCCATCGTCAATAAATATTTGCACGAGTTATTGCAGGAGAGCAAACAATTTCACCTTGTAGCCATCAAAAGAGGCACCCACACACTGATTCCCAAAGGAAGCGATCAAATCCTGTCGAACGACATCCTCTACTTCACCACATTGCGCAAGCATGTACATATCCTGCCGGATATTCTGGGAAAGAAGTCGTTTGAGACAAAAAGAATCATCTTCATGGGAGGAAGCCGCATTACGATGCGTACCATCCAGCAGCTTCCACAAAATATCAACATAAAGATCATTGAACAGGACAGGGAGCGTGCAGAGAGGCTGGTAGAGATTGCTCCGCCCAATGTGACAGTCTTTGTGGAAGACGGACGAAATGTAGAGTTTCTGCTACGTGAAGGCATTGCGGAAGCCGACGCATTTCTTGCGCTTACCGACAATTCCGAGGCCAATATACTGGGATGCATGATGGCCAAACAGTACGGTGTAAAGAAAACGGTGGCCGAAGTGGAGAATATCGACTATATCTCGATGGCAGAGCGATTCGATATAGGTACGGTCATCAACAAAAAACTTATTTCGGCCAGTAAAATATACGAACTGCTGTTGAAGGCAGACGCATCCAACATCAAGAGCCTTACCTTTGCCGATGCTAACGTGGGAGAGGTAATTGCCAAACCCAATTCGCGGGTCACCAAGAAACTGATTAAAAACCTGGACCTACCATCCGACATTACGTTTGGAGCACTCATCAGAAACGGAGAGCCTATGCTCATTGACGGAGATACACTGATCGAACCTTACGATCAGGTAGTGGTCTTCTTCCTGAACAAGTCGCTGAAAAGTATCGAAAGACTTTTCAACTGACGGTGAAGTACAGTTAGAGGATTCATACACAATAAAGCATGCGGAAATTTAACTATCGGATCGTACTGAGTAGCATCGGGATTCTTTTGATGCTTGAGGCTGTCTTTATGTTATTTTCTGCATTGGTTGGAGAATATTTTCGCGAAAGTGCGGTGCTGAGCATCTATCTATCCAGCATCATCACTTTTACATCAGGGACATTGATCCTATTTCTGGGCAAGAGAAGAAAATCAGAACCCCGGCAGATATCCAAGCGGGAGGTATACCTGACCGTCACCATGGCGTGGCTGATGATGGCACTCTTTGGCACACTTCCCTTTATGCTCAGCGGTGCCATACCTTCGTTCACCAATGCCTTTTTCGAGACCATGTGCGGCTTCACCACAACAGGTAGCTCCACGTTGCTCAACATTGAAGCTTTTCCGAAGTCGCTCCATTTTTGGCGAAGCTTTACACAGTGGATCGGCGGCATCGGCATCATCATCTTCGTGATGTCTTTTGTACCCATGTTTGGGGATAACTCCGGACAATTCTTCGATGCGGAGATCACGGGCATTTCCGAGGATCTGATGCGCCCCCGTGTGAATGTGATCACAAAAAATATGGCAATGACCTATTTCGGATTGACCATTGTGGGGTTTTTCTTTCTCTGGGCCGGCCCGATGGATGCATTTGATGCCGCCTGTCATACTCTTTCGGCAATTTCTACGGGTGGCTTTTCCACCAAACAGGCCAGCATCGCTTATTTTAATTCCCCCTATACCGAATATGTGATCACGATACTCATGTTTTTGGGGGGGACAAACTTCATGCTTATTTACACCTTTTTCGCTCGTTTAAGCATTCAGATCTTCCGGGAAGAAGAGTTCAGATGGTACCTCTCTCTCATCTTCCTCTTTACAGCAATCATCACCCTCCTCCTTCTTACCACAGGAGAGATGAGCGGTTTTGAACAAACTTTTCGTACCGCCCTGTTTCAGGTTGTGGCTGCCATCACTACGACAGGATTTGCCACGGTGGACTATCAACTGTGGGGACATGTTTACTGGCTCTTGTTTCTGGCAATGATTCTCTTCTGCGGCTGCGAGGGATCTACTTCGGGCGGAATGAAGTTATCCCGGCTGGTAGTATTATCCAAGAACACCCTTCTGGTTTTCAAAAAGCAGGTTCATCCCGACGCACTCTACCGGGTGAAAATGAACGGAAAAGTGATTAGCAGCAACAGCTCTTCCAAGATACTGGCATTTGTATTTCTTTATCTCTCCCTGGCAGCCTTCAGTGCTCTGATACTGAGCTTCACCGGCATGACCTTCGATGAATCCATCGGTGTTTCCATCTCTTCCATCAGCAGCTACGGCTTCGGCCTGGGCTCATACGGCCCCAGTGGCACCTATGAGTCGGCTTCGGTCTTTGCGAAATATTACCTCTGCTTCCTCATGCTGGTGGGCCGTCTGGAGGTATTCACCGTTCTCTCTCTCTTTGTCCCTAGTTTCTGGAAAAGATAAACCAGAAGTTACTCGTCAAGCATCTGCGTCAGTTGCGAAAAAAAATGGTGTCGTCGATCGCATCGATGGTGATCGGCTTCAATTTATCGACTGTACCTGCGAGCAGATCTTTCGACAGCTGGTTAAGCACCCTGTTTTGAATCACCCTTTTCACGGGGCGTGCCCCAAACTCAGGATCAAATCCGGCCTCTGAAATACTTTTCAACGCCTCCTCTGTATATTGAAGGTCGATGCCATTTTCTGCAAGCATTTTCCGTATCCCTCCAAGCTGGAGACGGACGATCTGTTCAATCTCCGACTCTTTCAGTGGAGAAAACATGATGATGTCGTCGATCCGGTTCAGAAACTCCGGTCGGATTGTTTTTTTTAGCATATCCATGATCAGGTTCTTCGTCTTCTCAATGATTTCCTCCCTATTTGTCGGCGTAATTTTCTCAAAGTTTTCCCGGATCATGTTCGATCCCATGTTTGAAGTCATGATGATGATGGTGTTCTTGAAATTCACCACCCTACCCTTATTATCGGTGAGACGCCCGTCGTCCAGTACCTGCAGCAGGATGTTGAATACATCGGGATGTGCTTTCTCAATCTCGTCGAACAATACCACCGAGTAAGGCTTGCGTCGTATGGCTTCGGTAAGCTGTCCCCCCTCGTCGTACCCCACGTATCCGGGAGGAGCTCCGATCAGTCGTGTAGCGCTGAATTTTTCCTGATACTCGCTCATATCAATGCGGGTCATCATCTCCTCATCATCGAACAGATACTCGGCCAGAGCCTTTGCCAACTCGGTCTTGCCCACACCTGTCGTTCCAAGAAAAATAAACGAACCAATCGGTCGCTTCGGGTCGCTCAAGCCGGCGCGGCTGCGACGCACGGCATCTGCAACAGCCGTAATGGCTTCGTGCTGACCGACAACTCGTTTGTGCAGCTCATCTTCCAGGTGAAGCAGCTTATCACGTTCACTTTGCAGCATCCTGCTCACGGGAATGCCTGTCCAGCGCGACACCACGTCGGCAATATCCTCCGCGTCTACCTCTTCCTTGATCATGGCACGTGCCCCCTGCCGCACATGCAACTCCTTCTGCAGTGCCTCAATGGTGTTTTCCTTCTCTTTAATCTTGCCGTAACGCAGTTCGGCCACTTTGCCGTAATCGCCCTCACGCTCTGCCCGTTCTGCCTCAAACCGGGCATCCTCTATCTCAATTTTATTCTGCTGGATCCTGTTGATCAGCTCCTTCTCCGACTGCCACTTGGCCTTGTAATCTGCCTCCTCTGCCTTCAAATCTTCTATCTGCCTGGTCAGCAAAGCCTCCTTCGGTTGGTCGTTCTCGCGCTTTATCGCCTCACGTTCAATCTCCAGCTGCTTCACGCGTCGCATGATCTCATCCAGCTCCTCGGGGACCGAGTCGACCTCCATACGGAGCTTAGCTGCCGCCTCATCCATCAGGTCGATCGCCTTGTCGGGCAGAAACCGGTCGGTAATATAACGATGAGACAATTGTACCGCTGCAATGATTGCCTCATCCTTGATGCGCACCTTGTGGTGGTTTTCGTACCGCTCTTTCAGTCCCCGGAGAATGGAGATGCTGTCCGACTCACTCGGCTCATCCACCATCACCATCTGGAAACGGCGCTCCAGCGCTTTGTCCTTTTCAAAATACTTCTGATACTCATCGAGCGTAGTCGCCCCGATAGCACGGAGCTCACCTCTTGCCAGCGCAGGCTTCAGGATGTTGGCCGCATCCATGGCCCCCTCGCTCTTGCCGGCACCCACCAACGTATGAATTTCATCAATGAAGAGAATGATCTCCCCTTCCGCCTTCACCACCTCGTTTACGACCGACTTAAGCCGTTCCTCAAACTCCCCCTTGTATTTGGCACCCGCAATGAGCGCTCCCATATCGAGAGAGTAGAGTTGCTTGCTGCGAAGGTTCTCCGGAACGTCGCCCCGCACAATACGGTGTGCCAGCCCCTCTGCAATGGCCGTCTTCCCCGTACCCGGTTCGCCAATCAGGATTGGATTGTTCTTTGTGCGCCGGCTAAGGATCTGCAGCACCCGTCGTATTTCCTCATCGCGGCCAATCACGGGGTCGAGTTTGCCGCTTCGGGCCCTTTCAATCAGGTTTACCGCATACTTGCCCAATGCCTGGTAAGTCTCCTCGGCCGACTGGCTGGTAACCTTCTCTCCTTTGCGTAGTTCCTGCACTGCTTTCTGCAACTCACCCGGGGTAATGCCTGCATCCCGCATCATCCGGGAAGCATTGTTGTTCTCCTGCACCATTGCCAGAAGCAGATGTTCAATGGCGACAAACTGGTCACCCATTTTACTGGTGATGTCGGTAGCCTTCTGAAATACCGCATTGGTCTCACGGCTCAGCATGGGGTCGCCTCCCGATACTTTCGGATAGGACTCAATCTCGCTGTCGACAACCCTCTCCAGATTCTGTGCATTCACGCCCAGCTTCTGAAACAGAAAACTGGTCACATTTTCACCTACCCGCATCACCCCTTTTAACAAGTGTACCGGTTCAATCATCTGTTGATTGTTTCCCTGCGCTACCTCGATGGCTTTCTGTACCGATTCCTGCGCCTTTATTGTAAAATTGTTGAAGTTCATATCGTATATTTTTTTCTTAACCCTTATTGAAATTTCAACCCTTCCCGTTATATATCCTTCTATAGGAAGAACTACGGACAGGCCAAACTCTGAACACAACCTTCTTCGCTCTTTTCCCAGGTCACATCCAAACATCATATCCACAGTCAGATAAGGTCAAAATCTTTGCCAAATGGAAAAATGCGACTTTTTGTCATGTCTACTGCTTATTTTCCTCCCAGGAGGCTGACCTATGACGACAGAACAGATCGTTAGACCAAACTGTTTTTTTGTATATTTGTACTTTAGAAATTCCGAAATATGACAGAAGAAAAATTTTACACCCTCCGGGAAGAAAGAGCTAATTATCTGACACATGGTTTTGGCTTTTTGATGAGCACAGTTGGGACAATGCTGCTGCTAAGCCGGGCTATGACGGCGGGTGACAACCGAGCTCTACTTGGATATGCCCTTTTTGGTTTCGGGATGATCACCTGTATGGGCACCTCCACGGCCTACCATTATGTGCAGGAGTCTCAACGGAAGGCAAAGTTACGCCACCTCGACCACGCAAGCATCTACCTCCTCATTGCAGCCAGCTACTCCCCTTTCACCCTGATTCTGCTGCGTGATGAACCTTTCTGGGGTTGGTTCATTTTTGCACTTGTCTGGTTGATAGCCCTCGCAGGCATCATCATCAGTTTTCGCCCTTTAAAACGAAACAGTCATCTGAAGACCGCTTCCTACGTGCTGATGGGGTTGATCGTACTCATCGCTTTTAAGCCGTTGACCGAGATTGCAAGGGCGAAGGATGTCATCGATGTGGTAATCTGGCTTATTGCCGGTGGAGTCTTCTACATTGTCGGGGCTGTGATCTATGCCTCAGCCAAACGAGAGTTTGTACACGCTCTTTTTCATCTTTTTGTACTTCTTGGGCTAGCGAGTCATATCTATGCGGCATATCTGATCCCGCTTTAAAACACTCTCCGGTTACCTTTTCAAACACACCATAAAAAACGACCCGCCATATTGGCGGATCGTCCTTTGTCTTTTCACCGGATATGGTGAGTTTGGCCATAAGTGACTGCGGATGTTTAATGTTGAATATTCGGTGATTCCAATCCGTATCCTTTCCGTTTGTCCTCTGCTTTCAACAGAAAGGCAAATATCAGTGCCAGTACACCGAAGCTGGTAAAGATCAGCATCGGGAGAGTATAATCATACGTATTCACGGTCAGTCCGTTGCGCACCGTCTGTCCCGTCACGCAGAACTTCTCGAGTACCCATCCAATGAGAAGGGGTACCCCCATCAATCCCCAGTTTTGTACCCAGAAGATCAGAGAGTAAGCGGTACCCAATCGTTTTTCCGGCACGATCTTGGGCACCGAGGGCCACATGGCCGAAGGCACCAGTGAGAAGGCAATACCCAGGAACACGACCAGTACCATTGCAAAAATCCAGCTGTGAAAAACCGGCACGGAGAAGAGCGCATGCACCACAATCAACAGGATGGCCCCAATGATCATGATGGTTGCCCCTTTTCCTTTTTTGTCGTAGATACCTCCAAAGAGGGGTGTCAGCAGAATATTTCCAAACGGCAACAACATGGGTATCAATCCGGCGAGATCTTCTTTTACACCGAATTTATTCACCATCAGGTCGGTAGCATATTTCAGAAAGGGAAACACAGCCGAATAGAAAAGTACACAGAGAATGGCGATATACCACCAACCTCTGTTTCCCAGGATCTTGCCAATATCCGATATTTTGAATTCATCGTCCGGGCTTGTCTCCTCGGCCGCCCCGGCAGCTTCTGAAGTATCCAGTTTCTTGTCCATCACCACATACACAAAGAACGCGATCAAACCGATACACAGTCCAATCAGAGCGATCAACAACGGACGGGACACATCGATCACTCCTGTTGCTTTGGCTATCGGAACAGAGAAGCCCAGCGCCAGGGCAGTACCTATCCTGGCCATAGCTACCTGCATTCCCATGGCTGTAGCAAGCTCCTTCCCTTTGAACCATTTCACGATGATCTTTGAAACGGTAATGCCGGCCACTTCCACGCCCACGGCAAAGATGGCGAAGCCGATACTTGCCCAGAGCACCTGTACATCCAAACCAAAAAGGGTCTGTCCCCGAAGGGCCGTGTTGGATACAGCCCAATACTTTAGTGCAGATCCCAGCACCATTACAGCGGCTGCTCCCACGCCCGTAATGCGAACACCCAACTTATCGAGGATGATCCCGCCAAAAATCAGCATCAGCAGAAAGACATTGAACCAGCCATAGGAACTGGTGAAGGTGCCATACTCTGACCGGGACCAGCCAAGCTGTCCCTCCAGTAATCCGGCCAACGGGGCCATGATATCGGTTAAAAAATATCCGCACATCATTGTAAACGAAACAATGAACAGTGCAGACCAACGCGCCGCTGGAGAGTCTCTCAGCGTTTTCCTTATTGCTTCTGTCATTTTAAGATATTTAACTATAGTTGATTCTTCTTGAACGTGCAAAGATAATCAATCTGCTCAATTAAATGGGAAAAATGCATTAAATCGGATATCAAAGTGCATCTACCTGAAGTCTGTTCAGAAATGTCACTGTCTTACGTATCTCCTTATACATCACAACATCCTCATCAACGAACGGGACCTCTTTCCGATACTCCTTCGCCACTTTTTCAATCAGCGGCGATGAACGCAAAGGGCGGCGAAACTCAAGTGCCTGCACGCCGTTCATCAGCTCAATGGAGAGAATGATGTCAAGATTGTCCATCACCTTGATCAGCTTGATGGCCGAAGTGGCGCCCATGCTCACATGATCTTCCTGTCCGTTGGAGGAGACAATGGAGTCGGTGCTGGCAGCATAGCAGTACATCTTATTCTGGCTCACCACCGATGCCGCCACGTACTGGGGGATCATAAAGCCCGAGTTCAAACCGGGATTGGCCACCAGGAATTCCGGCAAGCCGCGTTTACCGAGGATCAGCTGTGCCGTACGCCGCTCGGAGATGTTGCCCAACTCCGCAAGGGCAATGGCCAGAAAATCGAAGGCAATGGCCAGAGGCTGTCCGTGGAAGTTACCCCCGGAGATGATCGTGTCATCGTCGGGAAAAATGGTGGG
>NZ_DCEN01000031.1:80861-85322 GCF_002316955.1 Proteiniphilum sp. UBA1028 | reverse complement strand
CAACGGAAAGAATAGGGATCCTGAAGGTGTTGTTTCTCGCGGCCAACAAGTTCGCTGCCTTCCAGAAACCTGCGAATGTTTTGGCTGGTCGCCAGCTGTCCCGGATGGGGTCTGATCTGGTGTAGCCGCTGGTCGAACGGTTCAATATGGCCGTCGTAGGCATCGAGCGAAAGTGCAGCGATCAGGTCTGCCCGCAGGGAGAGACGCTGTGCCTTCATGATGGCATACACACCGTGAGCCGACATGAACTGGGTGCCGTTGAGCAGTGCCAATCCCTCTTTGCTTCTCAGAGTGACCGGTTTCCATCCAAACTCATCCAGCACTCCCCCGATATCCCGTTTCTGTCCTTTATAAAAAACATCCCCCACCCCAATCAGCGGCAGGAAAAGGTTGGCCAAGGGTGCCAGGTCGCCCGACGCACCCAATGACCCCTTATCGTAAACAATGGGCAGAATATCGTTGTTAAACAAGTCGAGCATCCTTTGAACAGTCGCCACCTGCACTCCGCTATAGCCCAGGGCGAGGGCATGTGCCTTTAGCAGGAACATAAGCTTCACAATGAGTGGCGCCACCTCCTCGCCTACGCTACAGGCGTGCGACTTCACCAGGTTCTCCTGCAAGGTACTCAGATCTTCGTTGGAGACAGTTCGTTCACAAAGCGATCCAAAGCCGGTAGTGATACCGTAGATCGGCTCCTGCTGTCTTTCCATCCTCCGGTCCAGGTAGTCGCGGCATTTCTGTATCCTCTCTCTGGCTTCGGGAGAGAGTTCCACTTTTATATTATCGTTGATGATCCATTCCAGGTCAGCGATCGTCAACTTCTTCTGACCGATATAGTATATGTTTTTCATTTAGAGTACCGTTTTCACCCATTGGATTGATTGCTTCTCTTTGTCGAGGGTTTTCTTCTCCATCGCGTCGCATGTTGCTTTCATTTCGGCGACAAATGCAATGTCACGGATACCTCCCAGATTGGTACGCACATTGAGCAACGCCCCCATGATGGCGGTGCGGCACATCATCAGGCCAACCAGTCCGTCTGTCACTGCGTTTCTGTTTCCTTTCTCCAACGTTTCCATCATTGTATCGAGCAGACTGTACGCGCGCTCAGCCACCTCCATGGGTACAAGGGTAGCAATTTTAGTAGCTTTTTCAATTTTTTCGTTGCGTGTAATCATCTCTGCTTCCGTTTCTTTTGGCAACCGGTAGGCATCCATTACCAAGAGATAGGCACCGGCGTCACGGTCGATATCTTCCAAAAAGTGGCTCCGCCGAACCGACATCTCCGCTGCAATCATCCGCATGCGTTCCTCCACGTCGGCATATTTTTTCTTTCCGATGGTCAGGTTGGCCATCATCTCTATCAGTGCTGTGGCAATGGCGGCACTGAGTGCGGCACTGCTTCCGCCGCCTGGTACCGCTTCGTTCGCGGCTGTCATTTCGAGAAATTGCTTCAGCGTCAGATCTTTTAGTTTCATCAGAATATTTTTTTAGTTGTCGGTTCTCATCCCTTATTAATTATCGCCGATTTCTGTTTCTTGATCATGTGGCATGCAAGTTGTGTCTTTTCAAACCACAATTTTCCCATTTTTAATTACACGCTCCACGGTATTCATTCCCACATGGTAGGGAAGAAACTTATAAGAAGGAAACTGCAACAGCACCAGATCGCCCTGCTTGCCAATATCGATACTCCCAATACGATCGGCGCGCCCAATGGCTGCCGCGCCGTTAATGGTAAACGCATTCACCGCCTCCTCCGGCGTCAGTTTCATGTAAATACATGCCAGAGCAAACAACAATGGTACAGAAGCACTGAAAGAGCTTCCCGGATTAAAATCAGTGGCCAGTGCCACAATGCATCCCGCATCAATCATATTGCGGGCAGGGGCGTACTTCTCCCGCAGTGAAAAAGCTGTCAGCGGCAACAAGGTAGCCACCACGCCTGCTTCCGCCAGGGCGTAAATATCCTCGACGGAGACATGCAACAGGTGGTCCGCCGAAAGGCATCGCAACTCGGCAGCCAGTCCGGCCCCGCCGAGGGATACAATCTCATCGGCATGTATTTTCAACTTAAGTCCCTGTTCACTGGCAGCTTTCAGATATCTGCGCGATTGTTCAAGGGTAAAAACCCCCTCTTCACAGAAGATATCAACTGCTTCGGCTAATTTTTCTTTTGCCACCAGCGGAAACATCTCATCAATCTGAAAATCAATAAAAGCATCCTCCCTTCCCCTCCACTCCTCGGAGATGGCATGTGCCCCCATGTAGGTGGAAACGACGTCCACCGGATGCGTATTATTTAGATGCCGCATTACCCGCAGCTGCTTTCGTTCGGTTTCTTTGTCCAGTCCGTACCCGCTTTTTCCCTCCACGGTGGTGATCCCCAGCCGAAGCATCGCGTCGAGGCGTTGGCTGCCCGATGCAATCAACTCCTCTTCTGTCGCAGCACGGGTAGCTTTGGCCGTGTTCACAATGCCTCCGCCCCGCATCATTATTTCCATATAGCTATCGCCGCGCATCCGCCAGGAGAACTCCTCCTCCCGGTAACCGCCAAAGACAAAATGGGTATGAGGATCCACAAAGCCCGGCAACAATGCTTTTCCGGTGGCATCAAGGATCATATAAGCCTGTTCATTCACCGGGACAGGCTCGTCCGGTTTCAGGATATGTGAAATAAGGCCATCCGTAACGATGACCGTTCCCTTTTCAATCACCTGCAGATGGGACATCTCTTTTCCCCGCTTACCGCCGAAGCCGCTGCAGGTAACCACCTGTGCCGCATTTTTGATGATCAGATTGCTCATATTTTTATTCTATGTCCATGGAGAACCGTTGGTTATTCCATTAGGTTAGCTTCAAGCACCTGACTCATAGAAAAGTTCTCCAGCCCCAGGTAGTAGGCCGCTGCATCCATCAGTGCCTCCATCGGCACCAGCCCGATCACTTCCCCACCCACGACGGGCACGCCGTATCGTTGTGCCTCCATGCGTACCATCTCGTGGGCACGGTAAATAGCTGTTTTGGTATAATCGGTCAGGTTCATCGACACCTGGGTGATACCGCGTGCATGCAACGCCACACCCATTGCTTTGCAGTAATGTAGCCCACCGCCGATATGACGTACTTTTCTGCTGATTGCCTCGGCAATTTCAATATTATCGGTACCCAGGTTCACGTTGTAGGCCACCAGCGGCATGCGTGCACCTATCGCCACTGCTCCGGCCGTGGGATGCGGCTCCGCAGGACCAAAGTCTGCCTGCCACTCCGGCAACTGCATCTTCTTTCCGAGCCCTTCAAACTCCCCTTTGCGTACCGATGCCAGGTTTTCGCGATGCGGTGCTGAGGCCGATTTTTCATAAAGGAACACCGGCAAGTGATATTTTTCCCCCACGGTTTGTGCCACCTCTTTTGAGAGCGTGATCGCCTCCGCCATCGTCACATTCCGAATGGGAATAAAAGGCACCACATCCGCTGCCCCCATGCGGGGGTGTTGTCCACGGTGTTGTGTGAGGTCAATCAGTTCCACCGCCCTGCCAATCGCATCGATCACCGCGTTCTTCAACGCTCCGGGCTCACCCACCACGGTGATCACCGAGCGATTGTGATCCGCATCGCTGCTGTAGTCCAGGAGCTTCACACCCTCTTTGCCACGGAAGGCGTCAGCTATTTTCTCAATTTTCACCTTGTCACGTCCTTCGCTGAAGTTGGGGACACATTCCATAATTTTGTTCATAACACCTCTTCCGTTTCCTTTTACAAGGGTTTTATTTTCAGTTTAATTGTTGTTCGGATCATCTGTTGTTCGTTACAAATATAGCGATAATCAACCGATTATTATATTTTTCAGGAAAGGATGTTTTTCAGTAGCATGTCGTCCACCAGAAAAGGTTCGGTAATGTGATATCCCCCGGGATATGTTTTGTTGAACTCCCTTGTTACCGCCATGGCATTTTCGTTGCAGGCCCAGGCGCGTCGGGCTACGCCGCCCATCACATCCCAGATCATGGCCGAGCGGAGAATCTCATCCACCCGCCGGCTGCCATCACACACCATGCCAAAGCCACCGTTGACTGCTTTGCCGATCCCCACTCCACCACCATTATGAAGTGCAACCAGGCTCATACCACGCGCTGCATTGCCGGCAAAGCACTGCACCGCCATGTCGGCCATCACGTTGCTGCCATCCTTTATGTTGGCTGTCTCGCGGAAGGGAGAGTCGGTTCCGCTCACATCGTGGTGATCGCGCCCCAACATTACCGGCCCAATCTCTCCGTTACGCACCATCTCGTTAAAGCGCAGCGCAATCTTCAGTCGTCCCTCCGCATCCTGGTAAAGGATGCGGGCCTGTGTGCCGACCACCAGGTTGTGCCTCTCCGCATCGCGAATCCATATCCAGTTATCGCGATCCTGCCCCCGTCGGTTCGGGTCAATGCAGGCCATGGCGGCCTTATCGGTTTT
>NZ_DCEN01000031.1:57326-80490 GCF_002316955.1 Proteiniphilum sp. UBA1028 | reverse complement strand
GTATGCCAAAAGTATCCCGATCCTCGTGCAGCAGGCGCGTACGTTCCTCAAAGGTGATGCCGGCGGGACAATAACCACCCGTGTAAGGTTCGTGGCAAGAGGTCTGGTCACTCAGCAAGTCTATACGAATCTTTTTATTCTCAGCATACTCCAGGAGCTCCACAATATTTCCGTGATAAGCCACCGAGAGCGGCTCCTTACGCTCCAGCGACTCCCCGGCCCAGTCGAAAGCCGTCTGCATATTTGTCGTGACGCGCTGCACCCATCCCTGTTGCCGGCGTGTTTCTATGCGTGAGTAATCCACCTCCGCAATCACGGATACCGCACCGGCAATGTAGGCAGCCTTGGGCTGTGCGCCACTCATGCCCCCCAGTCCGGAAGAGACAAAGAGATATCCTCTCAGGTCTTCGTGGTTTGGAATACCCAGCTTCAACCGGCCTGCATTCAACAGTGTATTGAAAGTGCCATGCACAATGCCCTGGGGACCGATATACATCCATCCTCCTGCCGTCATCTGTCCGTAATTGGCTACCCCCATCTGCGCGGCAATCTCCCAGTCGGCCTGATTGTCGAACATGCCCACCATCATCGAGTTGGTGATGATCACCCGCGGTGCATCGGGGCTGGATTTAAATAACCCCAGCGGATGGCCGCTCTCCACCACCAGCGTCTGATCTTGTCTCATCAGCTCCAAATATTTTTTAATCAGCCGGTACTGCATCCAGTTCTGGCACACCTGCCCAGTCTCACCGTATGTAACCAGCTCATAGGGGTAGAGAGCGATGTCGAAGGAAAGGTTGTTATCGATCATCGCCTGAAATGCTTTCCCTTCCAGACAGTTTCCATTATACTGATCGACAGGCTGCGCCCGCAAGTCACCTCCGGGGCGAAAGCGGTAGCCGTATATCCTTCCACGTGTTTTCAGCTCATTCAGGAACTCGGGTGCCACCCGACTGTGCAACTCAGTGGGAATGTATCGTAACGCATTCTTCAAAGCAATATAAGTCTGCGACTTGGTGAGTCGGTAGCCTCGATCCGGTGCACGCCGGATACCCTCCCGAAATGGGAGATACGGAGGTAGCTGGTGGTCTAAGGTCATCTGCATACACATACATATTAATAACCGGTTCGGAAGTCAGCGTGGCAACCTGCTCCATATGGCCGGTATAATGAGTAAATATGGCAATTCCGGTATTTCGAAGAAACGGTTAACAAAAATAGCGAATTTTGCGAATAATTGCCTGCTATGCAGCGATAAGTTCGTTTATTTTATCAATCAGCGCTTGCCGCGTTATGCCTGAGCAATCAGGTATAACGCGGCAAGCGTGGCCATGGAGGAAGGGGATTCCCGGTGTAAGCTCATCAAAAGTATAACTGAATCCCTATTGTTCCCTGATTGGCCTGCGGTCCTTTGTTATTCAGAAAAAGTGTAAAAGGACTGTAGGACAGGAAAAAGCCGACATCACCAATTCCCGCCTGCATCAAAAGATCGAACGCTAAGGGACGGATATTCAACTCCCCGGGTTGTTTTACTTTTCGTTCTTTTCCATTCTCTTTCAGCCATATTTTTGAGGATGAGGCTGTTTTGATCTTACCCACAACTCCTGCGTTCAGGAAGATGGTTTCTCCGCATCCAACAGGAAAATTCACCTCCAGCAGCAAAGGAAAGGTGAGGCAGGTAAAGTGCAACCGCGATTTATGCAAAACTTCGTCGGAAGTGCTGATTACCGTTTTATAATCCATTACTTCCATGTACTTATTGTTCTGAAGATGCAGAGAATTAAATTGAATACCGAACCCCGTCACCAGCGAGAACCCGTTATTACCCAAACGCCAGTGGTTGTCAAAAAAGTTCAGATTATATTGCAACGACCGGCTCAGATTCAAGGCAGATGCTATCTCTCCGTCAAAATCAAATCCATTGGGCAGATTTGAAAAGCCGATGCCGAACCCGGCCCAATGCGAAGCCGCTACTTTGCGTTTTTCCTTCGGTTTAAAAATATCGGGGACGAATATGTCAAACCTGTTTTCATAACGACGCTCAACACTTTTGTTGTCCGTGAAAATTCCCTCATAAATTTTATTACTCCTGATCGTATCACCCGCTTCATTGCACCGATAGACAGAGACATTGATTTCGTCGGGTTGTTCCCGTATGACTACCATCCGGTTCTGATAATGAAAGGTGGTATCGGCTGGAAAGAAAGAGGAAGCGTTCACATAGCCCAGGCTGGCCAGAAAGACAAGAATTGCAAAAAATGTTTTCATTGATGATATGTTTAATTTGTGTAATTACGTGATGATTTTGCTCCCCGAGGGCGCTTATTCTCGCAGAAACAGTTTGTTGATTAACTCCTCCGATTTGAGATCACCTTCCATATATATCAGCGTGGCCTGCTGATCTTCCCCAATTTTAAAGAGTATATACCGGTTTATTTTTTTCCCTTCATCGGGAAGTTGATAGTAACCTGAGCGTATGACTCCGTTACGGATTACCTCCTTGATCTTCCGGGCCTGTCTTTTATCATGATCCAGGCACTGTTGAATATCGTCAGATACAGGAGCAGCATATTTCAGTGTGATGCTGCGATATGAGCTAAGTCGGTAATCCCGGATTGCCTCTCCCGACAGGAGAACCATGGTGCTTCCCTTCAGCTTTCCATATTTCTCGAAGATGTTGTTTATTTGCAGATCCTGTCCAGAAACAGAAACCACGAAAAGGGACATCGCACAGCAGAGAATAAGTGTTCGTACTCGTTTCATATCTTATGGTTTTACTCCAGCACAAAGCGAAGTTGCTCTTCCAGCAAATCTTCTTCTGATTTCACTTTTTCGAACGATTTTTTGGCGTATGACCGCACAACGTGAATTTGGGTAATCTTTTCCCCGTTTATCCAAACACTATTTTCATCAGTCAATGAATAATCATTTCTCATGTTACGGTTCAGGAAAATCACTCCCAACAGCAGAGAGGCAGCCAGGGATGCAATTTTCAGTATACGAATACTCCGGCTTTTGTTTTTGTGGACTACCACGGGATCCTCTCTCAAAGCACGCAAAAATTCATTCACGCTTGCTTCCTCCGCAAAATAGGTAAAAAGAGGACGGACCTCCGATTGTTCGTCCGAAGCATCCAAGTCACAGAAATACCTGCGCAGAAGCATCTCCTCTTCCCGGGTTGTCTCCCCCCGGAAGTATTTTTCGTGCATTTTTTTTATCTCGTTCATAAAGCTTCCTGTTTTATTTCTCTCAGCCGTAAATATTCGGCCGTTTCACTCTTCTTACGGCACATCAGGTACTGTTCACGTAATCTTCGCCTGGCCCTGGAAAGATTATTGCGTACAGCCTCGGCGGCGATGCCCGTTATTTCAACAATCTCTTCCGTTTCATAACCGTCAATTTCTTTCATTCGAAGAATTTGCCTTTGCAAAGGAGGCAACAAAGAGATAATCCGGTGAATAAGGGCATGTTCCTCTTTTATTTCCATCAGCTTATCCGGGAGATATGCTTCCTCTTCAGTATGCATGAGTTCTGCCTCCGTTCCTTCGGGACGCCTTTTCCTGATTTTGTCAACACTCAAATTTCTGGTCATTGTCACGCAGTACGCTTCCAGGTTATCCGGATCACCGCATGTGCGACACCGGTGCCAGAGCTTCAGGCACACCTCCTGCACCACATCTTCCGCATCTTCACTGTTTCGTGTAATACGATTTGCGAGAATGAGAAGTACAGGTCGCAAGTCTATAACGGCTCTTTTGTATTCAGCAATGTCCATTTCTACATTATACGACGCAAAAAAAAGAAAAACGTATCATCGCAAAACAATTTTTTATGCGATTGCCAACCGGATTATTCAGGGATGGGACACAGGCTTACCCGGGGTTTCGTTTTTTCTTAGGATAAACAGAACCATCATCGCAGTAGCAATTAACGACATAATCGAGCCAAAATAAAAAGGCGCACTCGAGTTAACGTGATCGTACAGGAGGCCTGCAATTAAACTGGCCGGAAGCAGTGTAATGCCCAAAACAGCGTGATAAATTCCGTATCCGGTACCTTTTAGCTCTTTGCTAGTCAAATCGGAAATAAAGGATTTTTGACTTACATCGGTCAACGCGCTGTACATCCCGTACAATATAAAAAGGCCGATAAAAATAAAAATATTGTTGAATCTGCCGAAAAGAAAATAGACAATTGAATAAATAAGGAACCCGGCTGCAATTAGTTTTTCACGACCGATCCGGTCGGATAATTTACCGACAGGAATGGCTGTCAACACCGAAATGGCGTTGAAAATCATATACAAAAACGGAATAAAAGCCTCTTTTATCCCCGTCTCGCTGGTTTTGATGATCAGCAAGGCATCGGAAGAATTTCCCAACGAAAAGACAAATATGATGAAAAGGAACTGATGATATCGCCGGGGAAGTTGTTTAAAAGAGACTTTCTCAGCAGCCTTTATTCTGGTATTATTAACTTCTTTGATGCCAAAAATTATAGATAACACACCGAATACCGCTGGAATGGTCGCCCATAAAAACAAGTTGGAATAATTCAAAGGTACAAAATAAAGAATGAGGGCCGCTACTAACGGGCCGACAACGGCACCGCTGTTATCCATCGCCTTTTGAAATCCGAAACTTCTACCAACTTCATTTTTAGGAATGGAATTGCTTATCAGGCTGTCGCGCGGTGCTGCCCGAAGCCCCTTCCCCACCCGTTCTGTAAAACGGATAAGAAGCGCTTGAACAGGTCTTGTGACGATTGAATACAAAGGTGTGACAACGGTAGTGACACCATAACCCAAAATCATAAACGGTTTGTTTTTCCCTATTTTATCGCTCCAATATCCCGAAACAGCCTTCAGCAAAGAAGCCGTACTTTCTGCAATTCCTTCGATCAGCGAAATAGTTGTTTTTGAAGCTCCAATCGACATCAGAAACAATGGCATCACACTATAAATCATCTTGGTGGAAGTGTCGGTAAAGAAGCTGGTTAGTCCTGTAAAAAAAATGTTGCGCGACAAGCCCAAAAACTTTTTCTTTTTCATTGAAGTATTTTTTCTATGATCATCCTCATTTCCACTTGCAGGCTAAAACAGGTGCAAGTCATATTCATGGGCAAAGGTACTGATTGTACATTAAATCACCTATCATTGTAAAAACAGAACCTCACATGCAAGTCTAAAATTTAAACCAATTTATTTTTAGCAGGTCAAACCTCCGTTATATAGACAATTATATATACCTTCGACTATGGAAATGAATTTGGAAACTATCAGTGCCGTTGCACTAGGAGTCGGGTTAAGCGCCAGTGCCGGATTCCGGGTTTTTATCCCATTACTTGTGGCCGGACTCGCATCGCATTTTGATATGTTGCCGTTGGGTGAAAGCTTTGCCTGGATGGGATCGCTTCCCGCTCTCATCTGCTTTGGCGTCGCCTCCGTGGTTGAGGTGCTGGCATACTACATTCCTTTTGTCGACAACCTGATCGACAGCATCGCCACGCCGCTTTCTGTTTGTGCCGGAACGCTGCTGATGACATCGGTGTTTCCCGCCGAGAATGAGTGGATGAAATGGATCATGGGGCTCGTGGTGGGTGGCGGCACAGCTGTCACCATACAAAGCGGGACTGCTATTACGCGCCTGCTGTCCACCAAGTTTACTGCCGGGGGCGGCAACCCGATAGTTTCCACAGGCGAAGGTGTTGCCGCCACGGGTTTTTCAATCATGTCATTGATCACACCCATCCTCGTAGCCGTGATTTTTGTGGGATTTATCGCAGTGTTCCTACGATTTGTTTACCATAGACTGCGTCCAAATTCACAGTAAACTCGTCCTGTTTTAGCGGTATCAGATTCACCTTTGACGGATATAGACATTGATTTATGCGCAACACAGTTGCACTAAATACCCTCTACCTTTACACCCGGTAAAAAATTATTGTTTGGTATGAAAAAAAGCAAGTTCCGGCTTTTCCTGCCGGCAAATATCTCGTTCCTTTTATTCGCTACCGGGATCCTGTTTGACTATTTTCTGCAACCCTTCTGGTTCGCAGGATGGATGCGCGCAGTGTGGTACATCATCGCCTATATACCCGTGGGGGTACCTGTACTGAAAGAGGCATTCATTCATATAACCAAGGGATCGGTTTTTTCTGAGTTCTTTTTGATGGGAATTGCCACTGTCGGCGCATTTGCCATCGGCGAATATCCGGAAGGAGTGGCGGTAATGCTGTTTTATACTGTGGGAGAAATATTTCAAACCCTAGCGGTATCGAAGGCCCACAGAAGTATCCAGTTGCTGATCGACCAGCGCCCTGATGAAGCAACGATCCTCAGGGACAATGTGCCTTTGACGATGAAAGCCACACAGGTGACCATCGGCGAAGTAATCCAACTGAAACCGGGCGAAAGGCTGGGACTGGATGGTAAATTGCTCTCTGAGAATGGGAGTTTTAACAGCTCAGCCCTGACAGGAGAAAGCAAACCCGACACCAGAAAAAAAGGAGATAAAGTACTGGCAGGCATGGTCAACATGGACAGTCTCTGCCTGATAAAGGTAGACACGCCTTATGCAGAGAGCAAATTAAGTCGTATGCTGGAACTGGTCCAAAATGCCACGGCCCAGAAAGCGCCTACTGAGTTGTTTATTCGAAAGTTTGCCAAAGTTTACACTCCAGCCGTTGTAGGTATGGCATTCGCCATCGCAATCCTGCCCTTTTTCTTCGTGAGCGGTTATCTTTTCAGCGATTGGCTCTACCGTGCGTTGATCTTTCTGGTTATTTCATGTCCCTGTGCACTGGTTGTCAGCATTCCGCTGAGTTATTTCGGCGGTATCGGCGCCGCCAGCCACCACGGTATATTATTCAAGGGAAGTAACTTCCTCGATGCACTTGCCAATATTCAAAACGTGGTGATGGATAAAACCGGCACGATGACCGAAGGCGTTTTCGAAGTTCAGGAGGTACATTTGATGCCGGGGTTCGATAAAAAGAAAATGCTGCAATTGGTCAATGCGCTGGAAAGTAAAAGCACACATCCCGTGGCGACTGCCATTCACCGGTACGTGGGAGAAACAGACTACAGCATTGAGATTGAAAACAGCGAAGAAATTGCAGGACACGGACTGAAAGCCACGGTCAACGGAGAAGTGCTGCTTGTCGGAAATTTCAACTTATTGAATAAATATGGCATTCCGTACGATCAGAAAGTCAACGAAACCATTCAGACAGTCGTTGCCATTGCCTATGGTGGAACATATGCCGGCTACCTGACCATTGCCGATAAGATCAAAGAGGATGCCAAATTAACGGTACGCCAGCTGAAAGCGATGAATGTAAAGCCGATCATGTTGAGTGGTGACAAAGAGACCGTAGTGAAAAATGTAGCCGGAATGTTGGGCATTTCCCGGGCATTCGGAGACCTGCTACCGGAAGACAAAGTAAATAAAATTAAAGAGATAAAAGCTATGAAGGAAAGCGTAGCCTTCGTAGGCGACGGAGTGAATGACGCTCCTGTGGTGGCGATCAGTGATGTGGGTATCGCGATGGGCGGCCTGGGCAGTGATGCTACCATCGAGATGGCCGATGTGGTCATCCAAGATGATATGCCGTCCAAAATCCCGGTAGCAATCCGCATCGGAAAAGAAACCCAAAAAACTGTGTGGCAAAACATTACATTGGCATTTGTCGTAAAAGGGTTAATCATGCTGCTGGGCACTGCCGGTCTGGCAACCATGTGGGAGGCAGTTTTTGCCGACGTGGGTGTCTCCTTGCTTGCCATTCTCAATGCTGTAAACATACAACGAAAGCAATTTTCATGAAACTGAGGCCAGTAAACTATTCGGTATTTTATAACCACAATTCCGTCAATCCGGACCCGGCGAAAGTTTTTCATTTATTCTTTCATTTTATTATATTTGCAGCGTGGATTAATTAATATTTTAAATTAATGCCGGATTCCGGTGAATAAAAAAACCGATATGCCAAACGACTACAAACTGGAGATTTGTGCCAACTCGGTGGCAAGCTGCCTTGAAGCACAAAAAGGAGGTGCTTACCGTGTGGAACTCTGTGCTGCCATTCCGGAAGGAGGCACTACCCCATCCTATGGTGATATTGCTCTGGCGAGAGAATTGCTGGAGATAAAACTCAACGTGATAATTCGTCCCCGCGGTGGTGATTTTCTCTATTCCGACCTGGAACAACGGATTATGTTAAAAGACATTGAAGCTGCCCGTAAGCTGGGAGCAGACGGAGTGGTAATTGGCTGTCTCACACCGCAAGGGGAGGTAGATATGCCCCGAATCAGGGAGCTTATACAGGCTGCGGAAGGAATGAGCATCACCTTTCACCGGGCATTCGATATGTGTCGCGACCCGTTTGAGGGCCTGGAACAAATCATCGAACTGGGGTGTGACCGGATTCTCACTTCCGGTCAGCAACCCAAGGCCGAACAAGGAATTGAGCTATTGAAGGAACTGGTAAAAGAAGCCGGGAATCGCATCATCATCATGCCAGGCAGCGGCGTGAATGCACAGAATATTGCAAAACTGGCAAAAGAAACCGGTGCCAAAGAATTCCATCTCTCGGCAAGGGAATCGGTTGAAAGCGGCATGATCTACCGTAACCCCCACCTGAAAATGGGGAACGACGTGATTGTCATCGACGAGTATTCCCAACAGGTGACCCGTGCCGGCAAGGTAGAGGAGATCATCCGTGCCTGGAAGGAAAAAATCTAAATTAATTATTTATAAATAGATTATATATATGAAGGTAATCAACAACTTACAAATTGCATTCATTCTAATATCCCTACTTGCATCCTGCGCCACAGGAGGCAAGGGGACGGCTGAAGCAAATTATGGGGTAGTCCCCTTGCCCGACCGCATCAACACCACGGAAGGAGCAGCTTTTCTGCTCTCCGGAACAACAAAAATTGTCTTCCCGGAAGGGAATGAAAAGATGCAGCGCAACGCTGAGTTTCTTGCAGACTACCTGAAATTGTCTGCCGGCATCAGACCGGCAGTCACCACTGTAACAACCGAGCAGGATGCTATCGTTATGGCAACAGGACTAGAGCACGACAATCCGGAGGCTTACCGGATCAGCGTCAATGACCGGAGAATCCGCATTGAAGGAGTTTCGGAAGCAGCCGTCTTCTACGGAATACAAACACTTCGCAAGTCGGTCCCTGTAGGGAGCTACGCGAGTGTATCCTTCTCGCCGGCAACCATCGACGATGCGCCCCGATTTGCCTATCGTGGCATGATGCTTGATATAGCACGCCATTTTCAACCTGTCGATTTTATCAAAAAGTATATTGATCTTCTGGCATTACACAACATCAATCGTTTTCACTGGCACCTCACCGATGATCAGGGATGGAGAATTGAAATAGATGCCTATCCGAAGCTAACCGAAGTCGGCTCTATGCGCAAAGAGACCGTAATCGGCCGCAACACGGGAGAGTATGATGGCACTCCGCATGGCGGCTTCTACACGAAAGAGGAACTGAGGGAGGTAGTAAAATATGCGGAAGACAGATACATCACCATCATCCCGGAAGTCGACCTGCCGGGCCATATGCTGGCGGCGCTGACTGCGTACCCCGAGCTGGGATGTACTGGCGGCCCCTACGAGGTGGCACGTGAGTGGGGTGTGTTCGACGATGTGCTCTGTCCAGGCAAGGAGGAGACTTTTACCTTTCTGGAGGCGGTGTTAACCGAGGTGATGGATATCTTTCCTTCTAAATATATCCATATTGGCGGCGACGAAGCTCCCAAGACACGATGGGAGGAGTGCCCGGACTGTCAGGCACGCATCAAAAAACTGGGACTCAAGGACCAAGATGGGCACATGGCAGAACATTATCTGCAGAGCTATGTAACAGCCCGCATCGAGAAGTTTCTGAACGAGCGCGGACGCAGCATCATCGGATGGGACGAAATTCTGGAGGGCAAACTGGCTCCCAACGCCACAGTGATGTCGTGGCGTGGTATGGGGGGAGGCATAAAGGCAGCACAGATGGGACATGACGTGATCATGACACCCACCACCTACTGTTACTTTGACTATTACCAGACGCAGTATACCGACGGGGAGCCGCTCGCCATTGGTGGTTTTGTTCCCCTGCAGCAGGTCTACAGCTTTGAACCGGCACCCGACCAGCTCACAGAAGAGCAAAAGAGCCACATCCTGGGTGCACAGGCAAACTTATGGACAGAATATATCAAGGAGCCGGAGCATGTGGAATACATGACACTTCCACGACTGGCAGCCATGAGTGAGGTGCAATGGATGCAACCCGGCAAGAAAAACTATGACCATTTTTTGAAGCGATTGCCACAATTACTGGCACTCTACGATAAGCTGGGCTACAACTTCGCCACCCATGTGTTCGACGTGGAAGCAACGCTAACACCCAACTTCGACACAAATGCACTGGATGTGACCTTCAGCACCATCGACGACGCACCGGTCTATTATACACTCGACGGAAGCGAGCCGGGTGAATCATCAGCCCGTTACGAAAATAAGCTTTCAGTCAGGGAAGATACCGAATTGAAGGCGGTAGCCATCCGCAACGGGAAAAAAAGCAAAGTTTTTAGCGAAAAGATAACGATCAGCAAGTCATCTTACATGCCAGCCGTGCTGCTCACCACGCCGGCATCCGGTTATGCCTACGGGGGTGCATCCATGTTGGTGGACGGGGTCAACGGCATCGGCACCAACTACCGCACAGGCCGTTGGATAGGTTTTCAGGGAGAAAATCTGGTGGCAGTGATCGATCTGCTGCAGCCTACGGAGATCAGCAAGGCAGAGGTTCGCAATGCGGTGGTAACGGGCGACTGGATCTTCGACGCATCGGAGATCACTATCGAATCTTCTGCAGACAATCAAGCATTTGCACCAGTTATCAGTATGCCCATTACCGATGAGAAGAATGAACAATGGTCGGACATCTCCACACACACGCTGACATTTGATCCTGTTACGGCGCGCTACTTCAAGGTAACAGTAAAACCTTCGGTGATGCCGGAATGGCACCCGGGGAAAGGAAATCGCGCCTTTATCTTTATTGACGAAATCAGGCTGGACTAATCTGAATTTGAGACAAAATTTTAAACGGCTGTTTTACAGATATAGTGACCCCTAAAGTCTGGACAAGAGATAAATTAAAATTCTTGTAATAGAGCTCGGTATTGCACCGGGCTCTTTCCTTTTAGCCTGTTTTTCATTCTAATTTAGTCCTGGATCATTAAAGGTATCTCCCTGGCTGATATCTCCGGTTTGCATTCCCTTTCTGAACCAATAGGTGCGTTGTTCAGCAGTGCCGTGTGTGAATGAGTCAGGCACACTATAACCCATCGACTTCTTTTGAATGGTATCGTCTCCCACAGCAGTGGTAGCACTGATGGCCGACTCCAGATCACCCGGTTCAAGCAGGATCATGTTCATCTTTTGAGCGTGGTAGACCCACACTCCGGCCAGAAAGTCGGCTTGCAATTCAAGTTTTACATTCAGCCTATTCTGTTCCGTTTCGCTGATCTGCCCCCTGTACTGATTCACCTGATCAATAACCCCCAGTAACTTTTGCACGTGATGCCCCACTTCGTGGGCTGTCACATACGCCATGGCCAGATCACCCTTGGCGCCGAAGTCCGATTTAAGCTGATGAAAAAAGTTAAGATCAATATACATCTTCTCATCTGCAGGACAATAAAACGGTCCCACGGCAGCAGAAGCCCCGCCACATTCCGAGACCGTTTCATCGGTAAAGGTCACCAAAGTAGGATTCACATAGTTATGCCGCAGTTGTGTCCTGAAAATCTCAGTCCACACATCATTGGCACTGTTGAACACACCCAGAGTAAAAACTTTCAGTTCTTCATTTTCATTGGCCCGGGATGGATCGGTCAGTTCCTCCGATTGACCCGGTGCCACTCTATTGACCATATCCACTGCCTGAAAAGGATTTTGTCCCAGCAACAGTGCGATTACGACAATCACAATCACCCCTATTCCGCCCACTGCGGCTTTTTTATTGCTCCTTCCTCTCCGGTCCTCAAAGTTGGCTTCGCTATCATTCCTGTTGATCCATTTCATACGATAAGTTTATTATTAAACAACGTCTGCTTCATCCCATTATTTTTCTGTTTTTTTCAGCCATTCATCCACAAACACTCCATCATAGCCCAACACTTTGGCCTTCTTAAAATCGGCACTCGCAGCTACCTTGTCGAATTGTTCATATCGCACGCGACCGCGTAAAAAATAAAAGTAGGGATTGTTTTTTTGGGTGTCTTCTATCGCACGCAAGTCGGCCGATGCCTTAAATATCTGATCAGTGTTCACGTAACACTCAGCACGGTTCAAATAAAAACTGGGATCGACATGCTGCTCTGACTGTATAAGATCTGTATACACTTTCTCTGCAGCCACCCAGTTGTCATCCAGCTTATAACGCAGTGCCCTGCTCAATTTCGTATACAAGTTATCGGGATCAATCTGCTCCGACATTGTAAAATCGGCTTCTGCTTTAGTTCTGTCATGTTGTTCGAGATAGAGCAGGCCACGCCGGTAATAAGCTTCCGCATCACCTGGATAACGATGGATTATCAGATTATAATCTTCCATTGCTTCGTCATACCGCTCCATGTCGCACAACAAAGAGGCTCTATTATGAAGTACCAGATCCGGCATAGGGCTGTTGCCCATGGAAGCCGTAAAGGAGACATAAGCATCGTCGAACAGCCTTAACTGACGTTGCAATATTCCCAGATTCAGCAACAGCACCGGATTACTTTCGTTTGTCGGCTCCAGCGACATCGCCCTTTGCAACGAAGCAGCGGCACTGTCCAATTGATTATTTTCAATAAATTCGGCCGATTGCTCCACCAGTTCTTTGTAGCTTTGACCGAACAGAAATGAGGCCGGGAGTAGAAATATCAGAAAAAATGACGATAATAAAATTCTCATAAACGACTTCAATAAGCAGATGTAAAAACAAATTTAATTAAAAATATTTATCTTTGCCTCTTCATACCCAAAAATAGAAATCAACATGTCATCCGCATTTTCTTTTTTACAAACCGACTCTTTAAATGCGCTTCTTCCGGCAAACGTACAAATAGCTTCTGCTGCCGAACTTATCAAAAACGGCCGCTTTGATGAGTTGTTCGATCAACTTATTACCGGAAGTATCGATTTCCTCGGAAAGCTACTGATTGCCCTACTCATTTTTTACGTGGGAAAATGGTTGATCAGGCGGATTGCCGGATTTTCCGGAAAGGTGTTTGAAAAACGGATCGAGGATGTTGCGCTGCGTAGCTTCCTGATAAACATTGTGAACATCCTACTTTTCTCGGTACTCATCGTTCTTATTATCAACATCGTGGGGACAAGAACCGTCTCCATTGCCGCACTCATCGGCTCGATGGGATTGGCTGTGGGATTGGCTGTGAAAGACAATCTGGCCAACTTTGCCGGTGGCGTCATGTTGCTATTCAATAAGCCGTTTAAGGGAGGCGATTATATAGAGGCACAGAATGTAGCCGGGACGGTGCAATCGGTTGGCATCCTTTATACCACCCTTACAACGTTTGACAACAAAACCATCCATATCCCCAACGGGCCTCTTTCCACTGGCAACATAGTTAACTTCAGTACCCAATCCACACGCCGCGGTGACCTGACCATCAACGTGGATTACGGATCGGATGTAGAACAGGTAAAGCAGCTCCTGACTGGTATTGCGGAGAGGCATCCACAAGTACTGAAAGATCCCGCGCCCATTTCGCGAATGGTGAAGATGAACGACAGTTCCATTGATTTTATATTGCGTATATGGACAGCAAGGGAAGATTTATGGACAGTGACGTGCGACCTGAACGAACAGATTTACGATGCACTCAATGCGGAAGGGCTGAATATTCCCTTCCCGCAAATGACGGTACACTTAGCCGGTCCTCAAAATTCCGAATTGAAATGAAAACGAATGTTTTTGAAATCCTGCTGCGCCATCATCAGAATATATTTTGATTCAGCCAGAAAGACATCCCTACCCTCCTTGTCGTGTGCCATATACTGGAATTTGCGCTTTTTAAACTCGGCGAGCTGCACCGCATCGTCACTATCAATCCAGCATGCCTTATAAAGGTTGATCGGTTCCCAGCGGCATTGGGCACCATACTCGTGGAGCAGACGATATTGAATGACCTCAAACTGTAGTTGCCCCACCGTTCCGATGATTTTTCTCCCGTTAAACTGATTCACAAACAACTGGGCAACGCCTTCGTCCATCAACTGTTCCACTCCCTTCTGCAACTGCTTTGACTTCATGGGATCGGCATTCTCAATATACTTGAACATCTCCGGCGAGAAACTGGGTAGCCCTTTAAAGTGCAACATTTCCCCTGAAGTGAGAGTATCGCCGATCTTGAAGTTACCGTTGTCGGGAAGCCCCACGATATCACCGGCATAAGCTTCGTCCAGAATCTCTTTTTTCTGTGCCATGAATGCCGTGGGGGAAGAGAACCTCATCATCCGGTTAAAACGCACATGCTTGTAGTTCACATTGCGTTCAAATTTTCCGGAACATACCTTCACGAATGCTATACAGGAGCGATGGTTGGGATCCATGTTTGCATGGATCTTGAACACAAAACCGGAGAAAGACTCTTCGTAGGGGTCCACTGATCGCTCTTCAGCCTTCACCTGACGGGGCGACGGGGCAATTTCCACGAAGCAGTCGAGCAGCTCCCTGACACCGAAATTATTCAATGCCGACCCGAAGAACACCGGCGCCAGTTCACCCGCAAGATAGGCTTCCCGCTGAAAATCAGGATATACCTCGGTAATCAACTCCACATCGTCGCGTAGTTTTTTTGATAAATTGTCACCGATATGTTTTTCCAGGCCGGACGATTGTATATCCAGATGTACGGATTTTGTGACAACCTGTTTACTAGGCTGATACAGGTCGAGGCTCTTCCGATAAAGGTTATACACTCCACGAAACCGTTCTCCCATATCAATGGGCCAGCTCAAGGGACGAACAGCAATCTGCAGTTCCTCTTCCAGCTCATCCAGAATATCGAAAGGGTCTCTCCCCTCCCGGTCCATCTTATTCACAAAAATCATAACCGGTGTATTCCGCATGCGGCATACCTCCATCAGCTTCCGGGTCTGTGTTTCTACTCCTTTCGCCACGTCCACCACCACAATCACACTATCAACAGCTGTCAGCGTACGAAAAGTATCTTCGGCAAAATCCTGGTGGCCGGGTGTATCAAGGATATTAATTTTGTAGTCTCCATATTCAAAACCCATGACCGAGGTTGCCACGGAGATACCCCGCTGCTTCTCTATTTCCATCCAGTCGGAAGTAGCTGTTTTCTTAATTTTGTTTGACTTGACGGCTCCTGCCACATGAATGGCTCCGCCAAAGAGCAGCAATTTTTCTGTCAGAGTGGTTTTTCCCGCGTCGGGGTGACTGATGACGGCGAATGTACGCCGCCGCTGTATCTCTTCCTTAAATGTCATCTATCGGTAGTTTCTTAATGTATGTGTATGCCTGTCTTACGTAGGGTATTTACCCGACAACAAGCTGAGGCCTTGAAATGTAATTTATTCTATTCTAAATTCTGAACTCCGGGTTCTAGTTTCCGCAGACATCGGCACAGCGCTTCCTTCCACTCCGGTATTTCCACTCGAAATGTTGAAGTTGTTTTCGATAAATTCATCACGCTGTAAGCAGGCCGCTGTGCTGCAGAAGGATACTCGTCCGATGCAATGGGAGCAAGTTCACAGGTGGAGATACCCGTATACTTTTTGATTGCTTCGGCAAATCTATACCAGGTGGTTTCTCCTCTGTTGGAAAAGTGATACACGCCTGTTTTCCATTCCTGATCTTCCGAAAACTGCAGAATATGGATCGTCATCTCTGCAAGGTCAGCCGCATAAGTAGGGCTTCCCCACTGGTCATCCACAATGGTTAGTCTCTCCTTTTCATGCATGAGGCGAATCATGGTCTTGACAAAATTTGCACCAAATTCTGAATACAACCACGATGTGCGAAGTATCATCCAGTCGCACCCCGCTGCCTGCAGCGCCTTTTCTCCAGCTAATTTTGTTTTTCCATAGACCGACAGCGGGTTTGTGTCCATTGTCTCTGTGTAGGGAACCGTCGACATACCATCGAACACAAAGTCGGTGGAGATATGAATTACTTTCACTCCATATTTTCTGGCTACCTGTCCGATGTTTGCCACTGCCGTCACATTGATGGCAGCAGCTTTATCCTCATCCGTTTCCGCTTTGTCTACTGCCGTATAGGCAGCGCAATTGATCAAATATTGTATCTGACGGTCTATCACAAATGCGTCAATCTGACGGATGTCGGTTATGTCCAGCGTGTCGGCATCGGTAAAAAAGAACCTGAAGGGCAGGTTCATATTGGATACCAGCGTTTTAATCTCACATCCCAACTGACCGTTTGCCCCGGTCACAAGCACATTTTTCTCTACCAGCCCATAAAAATACTGCTGTTTGGGAGTCTCCCTCTCGGAACCTCCCAGCGTCTTGCTCAATCCTGTAAAAATAGGCATAAATTACTCTATTGTCAGCTGTCAGCATTCAGCATCCAGCATTTTGTTTTACTACTTAGATTTCAAATCTTCGCTGTCAATTGTTTTGTACCTGTGTGACAGCAACCGCAGCAACGCCGTTATCTGTGCGACGGCAGCCTGTGTTTCGGTGGAGATCTCCCTTTTTTGCAACTTCAGCAGCAAATAGCCATACAGTGCTGTGAAGCATGTTTCCAATTCCGGTACATTCTTATCCTCCACTTTCGACCGTAATGCCACAATATGCGGCAGGGTATGATAATACAAGGCGATATATTCCGACTCTTTGGGGTCTTTCAACAACCGCAAATGTACATCGGTCAAATCAATGATGATATTTTTATTGATCTGCAAATGCCCCTCCTTCTGGATCCCTTCCGATTTCATCATCATGATGAGTCCCTCATACCAGTCTCGCGCTTCTTCACGTTCCTCCAGCGTTACATAAGCAGAATTGATGATCGATTGCTGTACCTTATCTATATCCAGTTCGCAGGCACGCAAGAGGTCTTCTGTCTGCCACATATAGAGCAGATATTCTGCAATGTTGTCTTGTTTTTTGGGGATATTCATATAAGTATCTGCGTTTGCGGGTAATGCATTACCCGAAACTTTTCACTAAATTTGCCACAAAAATACAACTTTATGCGCAAGTTTCAACCGTTTTTTTATTTCTTCCTCGTTGAAAGTTGAGATTTACGATCGAAAAAGATTTATGCAAAAACAAAACGACACATTATTCTATATCATTGAGTCGGGATATTTTCTGGGCGATGGCGGCGTGATGTTTGGTCCCGTACCAAAGAAATACTGGTCTGCCAAGTACAAGGTAGACGAAAAAAACATGTGTGTTATGTCGCTCCGCTGCCTCTTCATTGTAAGTGGGGACCGGCGTATCCTTGTAGATAACGGATTGGGGAACAAGCACACTTCGAAGTTGAAATTTTTTCAACCCTTCAATCAGAAAGACATCCGGGACGAGATCCGGAAGGTTGGCTATGCACCGGAAGAGGTGACCGATGTTATCCTCACCCATCTGCATTTCGACCATTGTGGAGGAAGCACCGTATATGACGAGGCAAAAAAAGCAGTTCCCGCCTATCCAAATGCCACGTATCACCTGAGCCTGAAGCAATGGCAGAACTACCGGAATCCGTCGCTATTCGAACAGGGTTCATTTTACCCTGAGAATATTGAACCGGTATACGATGCGGGGCAGCTACAGTTTGTACTGGAAGATATCCGTCTTGGCGAACATGTAAAGCTCGAACTGTATGACGGCCATACCCCAGGCCAGATTGTCGTGCTGTTCGAAACCGAAGAGGGAAATTATGCCTTCCCGGGCGACGTGGTACCTACCTCGCTCAACCTGTCACTCAGCTGGCTTTCCGCCTACGACAACAGCGTAGCCGTGGCCATGGAGGAAAAAAAGCGTTTTATGGACAAAGCCAAGGCAGAGAAGCGAACCCTGATCTTTTATCACGACGCTTATACCACCTCGGCTCAGTTATAGGTCGACATCCGCTTTTCGTCCTGTCAGTTCCTGTAGCTACACCTCCATTTGCCCTGCCCGTACATTTCCACGGCTGAAATGCGCAAACGGGCCTGTGGTTTTATAAGAAAATTAATTAACTTTGCCCCATCCAACACTTTGACAGAAATAATTTAGCAACAAATATTCGTCATCAAATTATTACATTCATGAAACGAGTCTTATTCATTACTTTTGTACTTATGACACTACTGTCTTGCAACAATTCGCAGAAGTCCGCCTCCAGGGGCGAACCGGGAAGTATCTTTTTTAGCGAGTTTGATACACCTTACGGCACCCCCCCCTTCGACCAGATTGAGTTTGCCGATTACAGGCCGGCTTTTTTGGCAGGGATGAAAGGGCAAACCGCCGAGATCGAAACAATTGCCAACAACACGGAGGCTCCCACCTTCGAAAACACGATTGTGCCCCTGGACAATAGCGGGAGGTTATTGTCGCGCGTATCGCGTGTATTCTATGGACTGAAGAGCTCCGAGACAAACGATTCCATTCAGGCGCTGGCCGAAGAGCTGTCTCCTCTCCTGTCGGAGCACAGCGACAACATCTACCTGAACGAGATGTTGTTCAACCGAATCAAAACGGTGCACGACGACACCACGGGGTTAAACCTGACTGCTGAACAATATCGCCTGCTGGACGATTATTACAAAAGTTTTGTACGCTCCGGTATCATGCTGGATGAATCAGACAAAGAGAGGCTCCGGGAGATCAACAAAGAGTTGTCCGCGCTCACCCTCAGGTTCGGAAGCAACCTGTTGAAAGAAACAAACGGATATAAGCTTGTGATCAACAAGGAGGCCGATCTTGCGGGCCTTCCGGAGGGGGTCATCACTGCCGCTGCCGATGCTGCCAAAGCTGCTGGTGAAGAAGGTAAATGGGTCTTTGGCCTGCAAAAACCCAGCTGGCTGCCCTTCTTGCAGTACTCCGAAAAACGCGATCTGCGTGAAAAGCTGTACAAGGCCATGTACATGCGCGGCGACAACGACAATGAGAACGACAACAAACAGATCATCAACGACATTGTAAACCTGCGCATAGAAAAGGCACAGATGTTGGGCTTTGATACCCACGCCGAGTTTATCCTTGCTGAGAACATGGCCAAGACTCCGGCAAATGTATACAAACTATTGAATGAAGTGTGGGAGTATGCCCTGGCACAGTCTAAAAAGGAAGCAACTGAGTTGCAGGCACTCATTGATGCGGAAGGAGGGAACTTTAAACTGGCTTCGTGGGACTGGTGGTATTATGCCGAGAAACTGCGCCAGCAAAAGTACGCACTCAATGAAGAGGAGCTGAAGCCCTACTTTAAGATGGAAAACGTACGGGAAGGAGTTTTCACTGTGGCCAACAAACTATACGGACTGAACTTCAAAAAACTGGACAATATTGCCGTATACAACCCGGAGGTGGAAGTGTACGAAGTGACCGATGCCGACGGTTCTCATCTTTCCGTTTTCTATACAGATTATTTTCCCCGTTCCGGCAAAAATGCAGGTGCATGGATGAGCAGCTTCCGCGGTCAGCAAGTACTCGACGGCATAAATATCCGTCCCTTGATTTATAACGTAGGCAACTTCACCCGTCCCACCGAGACAACGCCCTCGCTGCTGACTCTCGACGAAGTAGAGACGCTTTTTCACGAGTTCGGACATGCCCTGCACGGCATGCTGTCGGATGTAACCTATGCCGGCCTTTCCGGGACCAGTGTATCACGCGACTTTGTGGAACTTCCTTCACAGATTATGGAACACTGGGCTTTTCATCCCGATGTACTAAAACTATATGCCAGACATTATCAGACCGGCGAAGTAATTCCCGACGAACTGATTGCAAAAATTGATGCCGCCTCCAAATTCAATATGGGCTTTACCACCGCCGAGTTTGTAGCTGCCGCCCTGCTTGATATGGATTATCACACGCAGCGGGAGATAAAAAAGATTGATGTACGCGAATTTGAAAAACAATCGATGGCTAAAATCGGCCTGATTGACGAAATCATCCCCCGTTACCGCAGTACTTACTTCTCTCATATATTCAGTGGCGGATATTCTGCCGGGTATTATGCCTATCTCTGGGCCGAAGTGTTGGACGCCGATGCCTTCCAGGCATTTGTGGAAAAGGGTATCTTCGACAAGGAAACAGCCCGGCTGTTCCGCGACAACGTTCTTTCGAAAGGCAATACGGAAGATCCCATGGTACTGTATAAGAAATTCAGGGGTGCCGAGCCCAACCCCATATATCTGCTAAAGAACAGAGGGTTTATAGAATAAACAGCCTCACAGCGAAGGAACCCGAAAAAAAATGGAGACTGCAGAAGGTTTTCGCCGGGTTCATCCTGTATGACAATAACTGATTATCGTAGAAACCCCTAACTCACTTTGATATCGCCGGATTCGTTTACAGAAAATAAATCCGGCGATATTGTTCTTAAAAAGATAAAAAAAACGTATATTTGCACGCTCAAAACCAAGGGACATGGCATGTGCCTTAAATTTTAAAAATTAACATCAGTTAGTAACCTGAGAAATAGTAAATTGTAAACAAAAGTAATATTGAAATGCAAAACAAAGGATTTATTAAAGTTTTCAGTATTATCCTGACAGCTATCTGTCTGTTCTATTTGTCTTTCACCGTAGTAGGAAGGCAATACAACAAGAAAGCGGATCAATACGCCAATGGAAACTTAGCCCTGAAGAATCATTATCTTGATTCCTTGTCTACCGAAAAGGTGTTCCTAAACTACACACTGAAACAAATTCGCGAAAAAGAGATCGGACTGGGCCTCGACCTGAAGGGGGGGATGAACGTCGTCCTCGAGATCGATGCGTCACAGGTTCTCAGTTCGTTGGCAAACACCGATGATCCCCTGTTTAACCAGGCGTTGAAAGAGACGATCGTACAGAACCGTCGCGGTAGCTCAGCCGACTTCATCTCGCTGTTTCAGCAAAACTACGAACGAATCAGTCCCGACGGAAAGCTGGCAAATATTTACAGCATCACCATGGGCGACAGGGTAAGTCCTACTGCAACCAATAACGAAGTGATTGCGGTATTGCGCAAGGAGCTGAAGAGTGTGGCCGATAATTCATTCAACGTGCTTGCTACACGTATAGACCGCTTTGGGGTCGTAGCGCCCAACATTCAACGTTTAGACCGCGCGGAACGCATCCTGGTTGAGCTTCCCGGCATCACCGAACCCGAGCGTGTTCGCAACCTGTTGCAGGGAAGTGCCAATCTGGAGTTCTGGAAGACATACAACGTAAACGAACTAAGTATGTATTTCAACGAAATGAATGCCAGATCGGGTGAGTATGCCATGGCAAAAAGAACAGCGATTGCCGACACGTCTGCAGTTGAAACACCTCAGCAGGACTCTCTGTCGGCAATTTTGCCGGCATTGGTCGACTCCACGGAGGCCTTGTTGGTGGATGAAGAAAAAGAGACAGTTGTCACGAAAAGCTTTGTAGAATATTTCAACGAGCCTTACTTTGCCATGAGCGGTGCTTCAGGGCCCATTGTAGGCAGCGTATCAAAACTCGATACTGCCGCTGTGAACTTTCTTCTCCAGCGCTATAAAGATATTTTCCCTGCAGACGTAAGATTCAAATGGGGATTCAAACCAATTGATCAGCGGGAGACCTACTTCCAGCTATTTGCATTGAAGGGTGACGGCAGCAAACGCGGTCCGGCACTGGGTGGCGATGTGATCACCAATGCACGTGCCGACCAGGGTCAGCAAGGCTCCGCCTGGGAAGTAACCATGTCGATGAACTCGTCCGGAGCCAGTCGCTGGTCCACCATCACTGGTGCGGAGATTGGAAAATCAATTGCCATTGTACTGGACAATTATGTATATTCTGCACCCACGGTAAATGGCCGCATCGACGGCGGACGTTCCTCCATCACCGGCAACTTCACGCCACAGGAGGCACAGGACCTGGAGAACGTGCTCAAGTCCGGTAAAATGCAGGCCGGCGTGCGTATCGTGCAGGAAGATGTGGTGGGTCCCTCCCTGGGACAGGAAGCAATCCAGGACGGCCTTATTTCGTTCATCATTGCTTTGGTCGTGCTTTTTGTCTTCACCTGCATGTTATATGGTTTTACACCGGGCATGGTTATCAATGCGGCATTGCTTCTGAACTTCTTCTTTACTCTGGGAGCTCTTGCAGCATTCCAGGCCGTGCTCACCCTCCCGGGTATTGCCGGTATGATCCTCTCGCTCGCCATGGCTGTGGATGCGAACGTGCTCATCAATGAGCGTATCAAGGAAGAACTCGCGGCAGGCAAGACCTTGCGCAGAGCACTCGAAGACGGATACAAAAATGCCTTCTCGGCTATTTTCGACTCCAACCTGACCACAATCATCACCGGTGTCATTCTGGCCATCTTCGGGGCAGGCGCCATCAGAGGATTCGCCATCACCCTGATTATCGGTATCGCAGCGTCATTCCTTACGGCTGTATTCCTGACACGACTGGTGTACGAAAATCGCTTTGCTAAAGGAAAGTGGCAGAATCTCACCTTCAACACGGCTTTTTCAAAGGCTATTTTCAAAGAGTATAACTACAATTTTATTCATAACAGCAAAAGAATCCTGCTGATCATCGGAGTATTTGTTGTCGTCAGCATTGTTTCGTTGTTTACCCTGAAGATGAACGTGGGTATCGACTTCACCGGCGGCCGCAACTATATCGTTCGCTTCGATCAGCCGGTCAAAACGGGAGAGGTACAGGATGCACTCGTACCCTTCTTCGGCGAGTCGGTGCGCGTCATCACCATCGGATCGAGCAACCAGGTGCGCATCTCGACAAACTACATGATTGATACAGAGGGCGAAAATGTGGAACAGGAGCTGCGTGATCTGCTGGGTCAGGGACTGGAAGAATTCATCACACCCGGAAAAACGATAGAAGATCACATCCAGAGTTCACAGAAAGTAGGTCCGAGCATCGCCGAGGACATGATCCGGAATGCATTCCTGGCA
>NZ_DCEN01000031.1:56439-57117 GCF_002316955.1 Proteiniphilum sp. UBA1028 | reverse complement strand
AAGGTGGTGGTGTTTGACCGTGTGCGTGAATACACGCAACTCTATCCGAAACGTGGGCTGTTGGCGTTGTTTAACGATTCCATGAACGCGACCCTTGCCCGTACCATCAATACCGGGCTGAGTACCATCCTCGTAATCATTTGCATCCTTTTCTTCGGTGGTGATGCGGTACGCAGCTTCGTGTTCGCCATGCTTATCGGTGTGGTTGTGGGGACTGTGACCAGCCTGTTCGTGGCAGCTCCGGTTGCTTATAAAATGTTGAGCAATCAACAAAATAAAAAGCTGGCCGATGCAAAATAACAAAGATTGATTTTTTTCTGAAAACGGGCGGCTTATTTGCTGCCCGTTTTCTTTTTGCATTCCATTTTTTTTACTACTTTTGCATTCCTGTTAAACAAGCCACAATAGCTCAGTTGGTAGAGTAACGCATTCGTAACGCGTGGGTCGCGAGTTCAAGTCTCGCTTGTGGCTCTTCCTGTGTTCCGTGCTAATTTATATTAATTCCTGAATCCCCCTTCTTTTTTTTGTATCTTTGTGAAAACGGCCGTCAAATTGACGTGCGGACAAATAATCATTTAATTATTCTATGTCTAAATTAATGGGGCGTATTTCCCAAATCATAGGGCCTGTGATTGATGTTCATTTTGAGTTTTCAAATCCGCAGGAAGTGAAGCTGCC
>NZ_DCEN01000031.1:40221-56227 GCF_002316955.1 Proteiniphilum sp. UBA1028 | reverse complement strand
CAACATATCGGCGAAAATATTGTCCGTACCGTAGCCATGGAGAGTACCGACGGACTTAGCCGTGGCCTGCCGGTGAGAGCACTAGGACGGCCCATCAGTGTGCCGGTAGGCGACCAGATAAAAGGCAGGCTACTGAATGTAGTTGGCCGACCCATTGACGGACTATCGAAGCTTGATCGCGAAAATCAATATCCCATCCACCGGGAAGCACCTAAATTTGAAGACCTCACCACATCGGAAGAAGTGCTGGTTACCGGCATCAAGGTGATTGACCTGCTCCAGCCTTATCTGAAGGGAGGCAAGATCGGTTTGTTCGGCGGTGCCGGCGTAGGCAAGACCGTCATCATCATGGAGCTGATCAACAATATTGCCAAAGGACACAACGGCTACTCTGTCTTTGCCGGCGTGGGCGAACGTACCCGTGAGGGAAACGACCTCTTACGGGAAATGATTGAGTCCGGTGTCATCAGGTACGGCAAGGAGTTTAAAAAAGGGATGGAAGAAGGTAAATGGGATTTGAGCAAAGTGGATTACGAGGAGTTGCAGAAATCGCAAGCCACATTGGTTTTCGGCCAAATGAATGAACCACCCGGAGCCCGTGCATCGGTGGCCCTCACAGGACTGGCAGTGGCCGAGGCTTTTCGTGATCAGGGTGGTGTGGGGAGTGACATATTACTTTTTATCGACAACATCTTCCGCTTTGTACAGGCAGGATCTGAAGTATCAGCCCTGCTTGGGCGTATGCCTTCGGCCGTGGGGTATCAGCCCACGCTGGCATCCGAAATGGGTACATTGCAGGAGCGCATCGCCTCCACCACATATGGATCCATCACCTCGGTGCAGGCCGTATACGTCCCGGCCGATGATCTCACCGACCCGGCACCTGCCACTACATTTAGCTACCTGGACGCTTCCACCGTACTCAGTCGAAAAATTGCGGCATTGGGTATCTACCCGGCTGTAGACCCGCTGGAATCGTCGTCACGCATCCTCGATCCGCTTATTGTGGGGGAAGATCATTACAACACTGCCATGCGGGTGAAACAAATACTACAACGATACAAGGAGCTGCAAGATATTATTTCCATTCTGGGAATGGAGGAATTGTCGGACGAAGACCGGCTGACGGTGAACCGTGCCCGGAAAGTACAACGGTTCCTCTCTCAGCCATTTTTCATGGCAGCACAATATACCGGACAACCCGGTGTCATGGTTTCCATCGCGGACACAATCAAAGGATTTAAAATGATCCTTGATGGTGAGTTGGATCATTATCCAGAGTCGGCCTTCATGAACGTGGGAACGATAGAAGAAGCCATAGAAAAAGGAGACAAACTCATGGAACAAAGCAAATAAGAATCATCTGCAATCAATTAAAAACAATAAAGGGCAGCACCATGTATCTGGAGATTCTCACACCCGAAACAACGTTTTACAGCGGCGAAGTAGATTCGATCACCCTGCCGGGCACGCTTGGTTCGTTCCAGATTTTGAATAACCACGCCCCCATTATCTCTTCGCTCAAAAAAGGGATGCTCTCCTTTACGGCGGAGGGTCGCATCCAGGAAATGGAAGTGGTGGACGGTTTTGTGGAAATAAACCACAATAAGGTTACCGTATGTCTTGACTCAATTAAAGGCCTATGAAAAAGCTGATCCGATATTTTTTAATTCTCCACACATCCATGTTGCTTATCACGGGATTTGGCATGTGGATCATCCTGAAAAAGTTTTTCCCCGAAGTATTGGTAGACGGCTACATCCTTGTACCCCTGTTTTTTTATGTCATGGGATTAATTTCCATCTACATTTTCAAACATTCCTCTCCCGATAAACCAGCCGGGGCTGTGAATACCTATATGCTGATGCGGATGATCAAGATTTTTGTGTCGTTTTTCATCATCCTTGTATACTGGATTTTCGACAAAACCAACATCCGAAATTTTGCCATAATTTTTATCATTTTCTATCTGATCAACTTGATTTGGGAAACCAATATCTATTTGTGGATGGAAAAATATTTCAAATATAAAAAAGATCAGGAAAAGCCTCCCCGGGAGCGGATTGATCAATGAACGCTTATGCACAAGCTATTTACATATTGCCTTTTGACGGTTATTGGCCTCTTTGTCACACCTCTTCCGGGAGATGCTGCAAGCAACACCGCTGCACCGAAGGAGCTCGATGTGAAGGAGTTCATTTTGGAACATCTTGCCGACACATACGAATGGCAAATTGTCAGTGACGGCGAAAGACGCCTGACTGTTCCATTGCCCGTCATTGTTTACAGCAAAAACTCCGGCTGGCACTTGTTCAGCTCAGCCCGTTTACAGCATGGAAATAGCAGTTATAAAAATTTTCAAATTGCATCCGGAGGAGCATACAAAGGCAAAATCGTTGAGACTAACGCTTCTGGTGAGACCGTGCGACCATTGGATCTCTCGCTCACCAAAAATGCCGCCTCCCTCTTGTTTAGTTCTCTGCTGTTGATGATTATCGTGATGTCCCTGTCCCGGTCACTACGAAAAGATCCGTTCAAACCCAAAAAGGGATTTGCCGGGATGATGGAAATGTTTATCATGTCGGTACACGATGATGTCATCAAGCCTTCAATTGGGAAAGATTATAAAAAATATGCCCCCTATCTGCTCACCGTGTTCTTTTTTATCTTTACGAACAACCTTTTGGGATTGATTCCTCTCTTTCCCGGGGGAGCTAACGTAACGGGTAACATTGCCGTGACCCTGGTGCTCGCAGTAGCCACTTTTCTCATTGTAAACCTCACGGGCAAAAGAGAATATTACAAAGATATCCTTTGGCCGGACGTGCCGGTCTGGCTGAAGGTACCCATTCCATTGATGCCGGTAATTGAACTGGTAGGCACATTGACAAAACCCTTTGCCTTGATGATTCGTCTTTTTGCCAACATCATGGCAGGGCACTCCATCGTGCTGGGGCTCACAATGCTTATCTTCGTAACCGTAAGCATGGGCACGGCAGTCAATGCCTCCATGACGGTACTTTCAGTGATCTTCACGGTGTTCATCAATTTTGTGGAACTGTTGATTGCCTATATCCAGGCCTATGTATTTACGTTGCTCTCGGCTGTGTTTATTGGTCAGGCACGGCCGGAAACGCATGCAAAACATACGGCCGTCCTGGAGAGCAACATGCCGGATTAAAAAATGCCGGGGGGAGGTCAAATTGAACAAATCAGAAAGAAATTATTATATTCACAACAAACATTAAATAGAAACATTATGACATTACTTACCGTACTATTACAGGCTGCAGGCAGTGCGAGCCTGGGTTCACTGGGAGCCGCTTTGGGTATTGGACTAGCCGCCATTGGCGCCGGCTACGGCATTGGAAAAATCGGTAGTTCCGCCATGGAAAGCATTGCCCGTCAACCTGAATCGGCTCCCGACATCCGGATGAATATGATTATTGCTGCAGCGCTGATTGAAGGAGTAGCCCTGTTTGCCGTAGTAGTTTGTGGTTTTATTTTACAATAAATAAATTAGTTGTATGTCGTTGCTAAACCCCGAACCTGGTTTACTTTTTTGGATGTTGATTTCCTTCGGCATTGTCCTGCTTGTGCTGACGAAATTCGGATTTCCGGCCATCCTGCAGATGGTGGACAAGCGGAAAAACTATATCGAAGAATCACTTGCGTCGGCCCAAAAAGCACACGAGGAGCTGGCCAATGTGAAACAAACCAGCGAGGCGTTACTGGCCAGCACAAGGCAGGAACAGGCAACCATCATGAAGGAGACTTCTCTGCTCCGTGAACAAATGATTGAAAAGGCACGGGAAGAGGCCCGTCAGGAGGCTGACAAAATGATTGCCGAAGCACGCAAACAGATACAAGCCGAAAAAGAGAAGGCATTGCGTTCTATCCGCGACGAAACCGCATCCCTGTCCTTGTACGTAGCAGAAAAAATTCTGCGGGAGAAGCTGGGGACAAAAGAAGCACAGATGGGGATGATTGACCGCCTGCTGGAAGAAATAAACATCTCTAAATCTTGAGTTAAATGAATATAGGACTGATTTCTTCACGCTATGCCTATACATTGCTGGAATATGCCATTTCGTTGGATCAGCAGCAGGAGGTATACCATGCCATGAAGATCTTTTCCGGGATGTTCATGCAGACCCCCAAATTGCGCCATACTTTACAAAATCGCTCTATATCTGTCCGGGACAAGAAGGACGTCATTGCAGCCGCTTGTGGCGGCAACTTGCCGTCGTCGCTCGACAAAACGATCGATCTTGTCTTCAAGAACAGGCGAGAGGAGCTCTTTCAGTATATTGCTCTTCGCTTCATTGATATGTACCGGGAGAGGTACCACATCCAATGCGGCAAACTGGTCACGGCGGTTCCCATCGACCCGGAACGGGAAAAACAGTTCATTCAACGCATTCAACAGATTGCCGGAGGGAGTGTTGAAGTGGAGCCTGAGGTTGATCCCGGCATTATTGGCGGTTTTGTATTGACCTTGGGAGATAACCGGTGGGATGCAAGCATTTCGGGTGAACTCACCCGCATCAGGAGTAAATTGAGAGGAGTAGAAGAGAACAGTCTAAGAGACAGGAATAATGGCAGATAATGTAATAAAAATAAGCGAGGTATCGGAGATTCTTCGCAGGCAGCTGGAAGGGATCGACACCGACGTGAAGTACGACGAAACCGGAGTTGTCATTAGCGTGAGTGATGGCGTGGCACGTATTTTCGGACTTCGCAACGCGGAAGCAAACGAATTGCTGGAGTTCGATAATGGCATGCAGGCCATCGTGATGAACCTGGAAGATGATAACGTAGGAGCTATTCTTTTGGGCACATCGAGTGATGTCAAAGAGGGATACACCGTAAAACGTACCGGAAGGGTGGCCTCCATTTTTGTGGGTGAAGGGCTGCTCGGGCGGGTGATCTCCCCGATTGGCAACCCGATTGACGGCAAGGGACCTATACAAGGAGAAGTGGTAGAGATGCCGCTGGAACGAAAGGCACCGGGTGTTGTTTTTCGTCAACCGGTCAACACGCCCTTGCAGACCGGCTTAAAAGCAGTGGATGCCATGATTCCCATCGGCCGCGGCCAGCGAGAGCTGATTATTGGCGACCGCCAGACCGGTAAAACCAGTATTGCCATTGATACCATACTCAACCAGCGAAAAAACTTTGAGGAAGGTGATCCGGTTTATTGCATTTATGTGGCAATAGGGCAGAAAGGTTCCTCCGTGGCATCCATCGTAAAAACTCTCGCCGAAAAGGGAGCCATGGACTATACGATTGTGATTGCTGCAAGCGGTTCCGACTCAGCTGCCATGCGCTATATAGCGCCTTTTGCCGGTGCTGCTGCCGGCGAATACTTCCGCGATACGGGTCGACATGCCCTGGTGGTGTACGACGACCTCTCAAAGCAGGCTGTGGCATACCGGGAAGTATCGCTCATCCTGCGTCGCCCTTCGGGCCGTGAAGCTTATCCGGGCGATATCTTTTACCTTCATTCAAGACTGCTGGAGCGCGCTGCCAACATCATTTCGCAGGAAGAAGTGGCCATCAGCATGAACGACCTACCCGAAAGTTTAAAGGCGAAGGCGAAGGGAGGAGGCTCGCTTACCGCCCTTCCCATTATAGAAACCCAGGCAGGGGACGTATCGGCCTATATCCCCACCAATGTGATTTCTATTACCGACGGACAGATCTTTCTGGAAACCGACCTTTATAATAAAGGGATCCGTCCGGCCATTAACGTGGGTATTTCTGTCTCGCGTGTGGGTGGAAACGCACAGATAAAGGCGATGAAGAAAGTAGCCGGTACGTTAAAGATTGATCAGGCACAGTACCAGGAGCTGGCAGCTTTCGCCAAGTTTGGAGGTGATATGGATCCGGTTACGGCCATGACCATCGACAAAGGACGAAAGAACGAACTGTTGCTCGTGCAGCCGGTACACAGCCCCATAAGTGTTGAACAGCAGATTGCCATTCTTTACTGCGGCACACGCGGGTTAATGAAAGATATTGCTGTTGATCAGGTACCTCAGTTCGAGAAAGAGTTTCTTTCCCGGTTGGAATTGAGTCACCGCCACGATGTTCTGGACCGGCTGAGGGAGGGCGAAATAAACGACGAGATTGGCAGAATCATTGAAACTGTGGCAACAGACACCATTAAAGCGATGAAGGTATAGTGAAATGGCAGAATTAAAGGAGATAAAAAGCAGGATCCAGTCGGTGAAATCCACACAAAAGATTACATCGGCCATGATGATGGTTTCGTCGGCCAAGTTAAGAAAGACGCAGAACATCATTCAAAACCTCTATCCGTATGCCGGTAAGTTAAGTCAGCTGCTGGAACATTTTCTACACGACGAACAGGATAACCCTTCGCCCTTCACCCAACAGCGCCCCGTGCAGCGTGTAGCCATAGTGGCTTTTTCATCCAATTCAAGCCTTGCAGGGAGGTTTAACGAAAACATATCCGGCAAATTGGAAGAAGTTGCCGGCAAGTGGCTTTCGCTAGGAAAAGAGAAGATCGTGGTTTATCCCGTCGGAGAGAAGGTAGCCAAGGCTACCCGTAAACTGGGACTAACGGTGCAGGGAAACTACAGCGACATCAGCGAGAAGCCCCGCTATCAGGATGCTCAAAAGATCGCAGCAGAGCTGATGGGATTGTACAGGAAAGGCACCATCGACCGGGTGGAGCTTATTTATCACCATTTTATAAGTAAGGGATCGCAGGTTGTGGTGCACGAACCGTTTCTTCCTTTTGAGCCGAAACCACGGGAAACCGGTGAGGCGATGCTCGATTACATTGTGGAGCCCGACACAGAAACGATCATGCTACAGCTGATTCCAAAGGTGCTCAAATTAAAGCTTTTTACGGCCCACGTAGACTCGGTCACGTCAGAACATGCCGCCCGCATGACAGCCATGCAGATTGCCACCGACAATGCCGATAATCTGATCGACGAGCTTACCCTGGAGTATAATAAACTACGCCAACAATCCATCACAAACGAACTGCTCGATATTGTGGGAGGCTCTTTCGGCCGGGCGGGTGGTTAGTGAATATCTCTATTTATCTTACCAATATAATCAAGAATTTCTTCCCTGCCCACCCCTTTTTCAGAGGAGGATTCAAAAATAGGCGGCAGCTCCTCCCACGTTTCCAACAGTTTTTCCTTATAGGCATCCACGTTCATACGAAAGCGGCCTGAGCCAAGCTTATCTGCTTTGGTAAAAATGATCGCAAAGGGTACCTCGTTCTCACCCAGCCATTCCATAAACTCAAGGTCGATCGGCTGTGGTTCGTGGCGTGAGTCAATCAGCACAAACAGGTTGGTCATCGCTTTCCGCCCCAGGATGTAGTCTTCAATTATTTTGCGGATCTTCTCTCTCCCCTCTTTTCCCCGTCGCGCATACCCATAACCCGGTAAATCTACCAGATACCACTCTTCGTTAATCAGAAAATGATTAATCAACATAGTCTTCCCCGGGGTGGAGGAAGTCATGGCCAACCCTTTGCGTTGGGTGAGCATGTTGATGAGTGATGATTTCCCCACGTTGGAGCGGCCAATAAAGGCATATTCCAGCTTGCCATCCTGCGGACATTTTCGGTAATCGGCATTGCTGATGATAAATTCGGCTGATTTGATAATCATATTTTTGGTAATTGTGATGTGGAAAATTGCGATTTCATTATTGGGTAGCTACTCGCGAATGGGAATCACACACGAAGCCTCGTCCCTTTCGATATGGCGAGGAGCCCCATACCGGTGATTAATCCGTTCAGCAGGAGTAACTCATATCCCACCTGATAGCCAAACCATTGTTTCATTGCCACCTCAGTTACAAAACACAATAACGGTGCAGCTACGGCTACCCAGGGCACATAGTTGTCCACCGGCTTGACCCTGGTATAAAGCCCAAAGAAATAAAGTCCCAACAGCGGGCCATAGGTATACGATGCCAGCTTGTAGATGGCACTGATAATGCTATCTGAACCTATCGCCTCAATAAGAAGAATGATTAGCACAAACACGCTACTGATAAGCAGGTGAACGATGCGGCGTGTATGGATGTCTTTTTTTTCCTGTTCTTTTGTTTGGGAGGTGGATTTCATATTCAGGATATCCACACAAAAAGAAGTCGTGAGTGCCGTCAGTGCCGAGTCGGCACTCGAAAAGGCTGCAGCCACAATACCCACGATAAAGGTACCCAGCACCACCGACCCCAGATGTTCACTGGCAATCACCGGTAGGATGTTATCGGATATGCCGGGTAATATAATTCCATTTTGTTCGGCAAAGATGAGTAAAAGCACACCCAGGCAGAGGAAAAGAAAGTTAATGGGCGCAAAGGCCAGTCCGTAAGAGACAACATTTTTCTGTGCATCCTTCAGGGTTCGGATAGTCAGGTTCTTTTGCATCTGATCCTGATCCAGTCCTGTCATTACAATGGTGATGAACATTCCGCTGAAGAACTGTTTGAAGAAATACTGCGTAGATGTCCAATCGTCAAACACAAAGATACGCGAATGAGGGCTCTCGCTGATGGCCCTCACCATCTCACCAAAATTGAGGTTCATCTGTAAACCTACCTGCCATACAATAAGAATGAGTGCGGCAATAAAAAGGATAGTTTGCAGCCAGTCTGTCCAGATGATGGTCTTGATTCCGCTCTTATAGCTATAGAGCCAGATCACCAGGATGATCCCGATCACGGTCACCACGAAAGGTACGCCCCAGGCATCGAACACCAGCGTTTGCAAAATAAATGCTACCAGGTATAGCCGTGCAGCGGCTCCCACGATTTTGGAGAGCAGGAAGAACCAGGCACCTGTCTTATAGGACTTTCGACCATATCGTACATCCAGGTATCCGTAAATAGTGGTCAGGTTCAGCCGGTAGTAAAGCGGTAGCAGCACGTACGCAATCACCAGATATCCGAAGAAAAAGCCAAAAACCATTTGCATATAAGTCATGTCGAGGTTTCTCACCATCCCCGGGACAGAAACAAACGTTACACCCGAAATCGAGGTGCCAATCATGGCCACGGCCACCACGTACCACCTGGACGACTTATTCGCACGGAAGAAAGTATCGTTACCCGATCCTTTCCGGCTGGTGAAGTAGGAGATCACCATCAGAACAGCAAAGTAAACCGCGATAATAATTAAGATGAATGCCGACTGCATATATCAGTTATTGAGGTAATAATTGACCAGCTGCGTGAAGGAATCGAATTGTTTGGTGTAGTTTTTTGTCGTTCCAAATCCATAGGTTACAAAGACGAACGGCACGTTCGCCATGGCCGACTGGTTGCTGTCAGAATCGGTATCACCAACGTATACGGGTGCTTTCAGCTTATTCTTTTCAATCAATAGTTTCAGGTTATGATGTTTCGGTTGCAGGTTCATCCCATGCTCCATATAGTCCATAAACAAATGCCTCGTTTTGGTATGGTTCATAAAATTTACCAACCCTCCCTTCTCGCAATTACTGAGCAGAAAAAGCGGATATCTGCGGGAAAGGCGCTCCAGCCCCTCCAATACTCCATCATAAATAATCGGCTTCATCACCGGCAGCATCTCCTGATACGATTCAATGACCGCCTCAAACAGCCTCGCCTGATCTGCCGCAGTCCATCCGGGCACCAGTGTATTCAACATCAGCCTGGCCTCTTTTCCCATCAAACCCAGTATATCATCCCTGGAAATCTTATTGCTGTATCCAAGCTTTTCCAGTCCCCGGGTCCACGATATGGCATAGGTATCAACATTATCCCAAAGTGTACCGTCCATATCAAAAATTATGCTGTCGGGGAGAAAAGCAGGTGATGTAGAACAATCAGATTGCTTCATCTTATTCATATTCATTTTCGTGTGCAAAAGTAATTAACAATGCCTTAAAGGGCAAATAAAAAGGGTTAAAACAAAATGATGTCCGGGTTGTTCAAAATGAATAGAGATGTATGCAATGTGCTAAAGAACGGACAGCGTGATCCAGGCCTGGGATCACGCACATCGACGGCAATCCGGTGAAAACAAGTACCGAAATCTCCGTCATATTTTTCTCCAAATGGTCACCTGCATCATCTCCTGTGTGGTGAGGCGGGATGACTTTTTGATGGTCCTCCTAATATCCAACGGTTCTGCATGCAGGGTAAAGTTGGGTTCCAGTATTTTTTCAATGCCTTCAAGCGATGTTACCGGCTCGCCATCCTGTTTGAAACCACCTGGCCATTTATCGCGTTTTGTTTTATGGAGATCCCACGCATAAGAAGAGGCCAGCAAGAGGAAACCGCTGTCGTTCAGCCTTGTATGAATTTGTGACAGAAAGAACCCGGGGTCGCTCAGCTCCTCCAGGAGGGCTGAAGCTATGATTAGATCGTACCCTGTATAATTTGGTTTCAGGTTCATGGCATCAGCCTGCATAAATATTATCCTGTTCCTCACCGCCGTCAGTTCAAAATCATCGAGTACCACGTCACGGTAGAACACCAGATCTCCTTCATCTTTCATGGTATAGCGGATATATCCCTGTTCCTGCAGTTGAATAGGTACCCTGATCATACGTGCTGTGAAGTCGAGCGCTGTCACATCCAGATGAGTACGCGCCAGCTCAAAAGCCAGTCGCCCTGTATCTGCATTCAGGTCCAATATCCGCTTATGGCCCTCCCCCACCAGCAGATCTCGGGCCATGTCGGCCAGTTGCAGCGGCAGGCTTCGTTCAGGCGCAAAGGAATCGCCCCAATTCTCTTCGCAGGAGCGGGTCACCTCTTCGTCCGTCTCGTATTCGGCATATTGTATCTTTGGGGATTCATCGGATTGAATATAGCGGAACCCGGCATGTTGATAAAAGTGTCTGCGAAAAGCATATCTGGAATGAATGGTGGCCTCGTTACCCGTAGAGATCCAGGAGCCGCCCTTTATCAGATTGTGTTTCCCGTCGAAAGTGGGCGTGGAGAAGTCGTCGTACATCGGGTGCACCTTAAAGCCGGGAAAGCCGGTGATGGGCGTTTCGGTCCATTGCCACACGTTGCCGATCACATCGAAGAAGGGCCCCTGAGCGAACCTGTCGACCGGGCAGGGCGAAGCAAAATGCTCCAGGTTGATGTTACCAGGCGCTTGCTTCCATTCGGTCACATCCGTCAGACAAGCCACCCGGTGCATCTGGTACCATTCCGCCTCGGTGGGTAACCGGAAGCTAATGCCGGTCCGTGCGGTTTTCCAGTTACAGAACGCCTTTGCCTCCAGGTAATTTACCTCCACCGGCCAGTTCCATGGCATCTCTATCTCTTCAGCTACCAGCCGCAGACGATACCCTCTCTCATCCTTTCGCCAGAAGAGCGGCATGGTTGCCTGTTTAAAATTCCGCCAGTTCCATCCCTCTTCCGTCCAGTATTGCTGTGTCTCGTAACCATTATCTTCCACAAAAACAAGATATTCCGCGTTGGAGGTAAGAAATTTGGCCGCAGCAAAGTTGGCGACCTCCTCTTCGTAATTGCCATATTCATTATCCCAACCATAAAGCGGATGGTCGGAGGGCTTGCCCAGCTTCACGATGCCTCCCTCGACCGGGATAAGCTCATTTTCGGGTGCATCTCCGGTTTCGGGACAGCGTATGCCGAACAATCCCGGCGTCAGAAGCTCAAGCGGCAACTGACGGATCAGCACCGAGGAAGTCTCCAGGTGAATCCGTTCGTGTTCAATCCCCATCATGATTATCCAGAAAGGGTTATCCCAGCCAATGGGCAATTCCAGCGTAGTTTGGTCAATGACGTCGAGAATGGCCTTCTTTGCTTCATCACGATAGGCACGCACCTCCGCTACCGATGGCCAGTCGTAGTGATTATTGTCCAGATCGTCCCAGCTCATCTCATCCACGCCAATAGCAAAAGTTGACTCAAATTTCGGATTGATCCTCCGATCGATAATTTTTGCCAGATAAAGCTTATTGATAAAAAAAACAGCGGTATGCCCCAGGTAAAAAAGAATGATGTGCCGCAATGGATCACCCCTACGATAAAATACCTCATCCGATTTCAGCTGAGTATAGAGCAATTCATCAATCGCCCAGGTTTTCAGGAAATAATTACGTATTTCCTGCCTTTTTTCGCTTGGGTTGCCCAAACGCAAGTCTATAGTTTTTGCAATTAAATTATTCATGTTGTGATATCTTATGTGATAAAAAATAAATTAATGATTCATCTTTGAATCCAATTATGGAATAAAATAGATTTCGTAAAATTCAGCGATGACCTGGCTAGATCACTAAAGGTTTGTGTAAATAGATTTTTCTCATTTCAAATACTTCGCCGCGAGCATTCAGTTTTGTTTGCAGGATGCTGGCAACGGGACGAAAACCCATTTTTTTGTAGAGGGACAGAGCAGGCACGTTCATTTCCCATACGCGAATCACTGTGTCGGTATAACTTTTCGCAGCCTGACTGAGCAGCTCGCTGATCATCGTAGTGGCAACTCCCCTGCCACGATGGTCAGCATGCACTATCACTTCGGCAATATAAAGGGTTTTATCCAATGAGACCTCAGGTACCTTAACAGAAGGAAACTCTTGGTCATGTCGCAAGGAAAAAGCCAGCGCCACTCCTGAGAGACTGCCGTTGATGAACGCCATGACACCCGTGCCTTTTCGAGCCATCTCATCCAGCATACCCTCCGCTTTTTGCGGATCAATAAACTGCGCATACTCGCCCGTGGTAAAAGCATGCAGGTAAAGTTCCAGGATTTTGGAACGAAATTTCGGATAGTTGAATTCATCCAGTTTGAAAACCCGGATTTTCCGCGTGGGAGCTTCCATTGTTTATGACTAAGTTGTTATGTCATCCGATGTAATATCCTGATTCACGGAGACAAGTCATTCCTGTACCAGCGTTACACCTTAATTTCTTTGTTGAACAAATAAAAGAGATGTATGTTCACGCCCACTCTCACACTTCCATGCTCATCTCTCTTCACCTGTTTCCGGGAAGCCTTCAGCAAGAATGCCTCTCTTCGGGTCGTCTCTTCCCGATGAGTATTACGTGGTAGAGGCAGTGTCACTAACTCTATTTTAACACGTACTGTTAAGCGAGTGTCCCCCAAAAAGCTGGTTTTTCCTATTTTTAATTGAACAACCCAGCCATGAAAATCGTTTTAACAGAATGATTCAACCCGATTATGCTTCATTTATCCGAAATTAAACTAACTTGTAAAAAAAATATATAGTCATGAAGAATTTTATTTTTCAAAATCCGACCAAACTGGTATTCGGAAAAGGAGAGATAGCAAGGCTATCGGAATTGTTACCCGACAACGTGAACCTGATGATCACCTACGGAGGAGGAAGTGTCACCAAAAATGGCGTCTACGATCAGGTAAAATCGGCCCTCAAGGGACGCAACTACATCGAATTCTGGGGCATTGAGCCCAACCCGCACGTAGAGACTCTTCGCAAAGCCATTCAAAGAGGAAAGGAGCATCACATAAACTACCTGTTGGCGGTGGGCGGCGGCTCGGTACTCGACGGCACCAAGCTTATCGCGGCAGGTATTGTCGCTGATGAAGATGCATGGGATATTGTATTGAGTGGCGCTGCGGAAGAACAAATCCCCTTTGCATCGGTGATGACCGTCCCTGCTACCGGATCGGAGATGAACGGTGCTGCGGTCATTACAAAAGCGGAAACACAGGAAAAATACGGCTTCGGTGGTGATTATCCTCAATTCTCCATTCTCGACCCGGAAGTAACCTACTCCCTATCAGACCATCAGATTGCCTGCGGATTGGCCGATGCATATACGCATGTGCTGGAACAGTACCTTACCACACCAGGACAATCGCGCATCATGGACCGCTGGGCTGAAGGTGTCCTGTTGTCTGTCATGGAGATCGCACCAAAGATCAAAACGAACTCCAGAGACTACGACCTGATGGCCGACTACATGCTGGCCGCCACACTGGCCCTGAACGACTTCATCCGCATGGGAATTACCCAGGACTGGGCTACCCATCAGATCGGACACGAACTGACGGCACTGCACGGCATCACACACGGGCACTCGCTGGCCATTGTCATGCCAGGCCTGCTTCGTGTATTAAAAAAACAGAAACATGCAAAATTGTTGCAGTACGGCGAACGGGTATTCGGCATTATGGATGGGTCCGAAGAGGAAAGAGTAGATAAAGCCATCGCAATGACGGAAGAATTTTATCGTTCACTCGGACTAACTACCCGCCTGTCGGAAGAAGGTATCGGAAACAAAACCATCGAAACCATCGCCCGACGCTTTAATGAACGGAATGTGGCCTATGGTGAGAATCGGAATGTGACCGGAGATGTGACAAGAGAGATATTGAAAAGCTGTTCCTGAACAGCTTTTCAATTGTTATTCAGTCATGATGATAATACGAAGCCATGGAAAAAATTTGTACATTTGGCCAGATAACAAAAAACCAAAAAATGCGAAAAACAACCACACTAATCCTGGCAAGCCTTTTCGTGATGCAGGCTTCGGCTCTGGACGACGCCCGCATGCTGCGTTATCCCGACATTAACGGAAACCTCATCGCGTTTGTCTATGCAGGCGACATATGGACGGTAGATGCCGGTGGTGGCAGCGCCAAAAGAGTCACCTCCCACCCCGGCATTGAACTGTTTCCTAAAATATCACCCGACGGCAAATGGATTGCCTTCTCTGCCGAATACTCCGGAAGCCGGCAGATATGGGTAATGCCTTCCGAAGGAGGTACCGCTCGACAACTCACTTTCTATAACTCTGTCGGCGAAATGCCACCCCGTGGCGGATTTGACAACGTGGTTCTCGACTGGACGCCCGACAGCCGCCGCATTCTCTTCCGTAGCAACCGCACCGCTTTTGGCGATCGCAACGGACGTTATTTCACCGTAAGCATCGAAGGCGGTTTTGAGGAACCACTGCCTATTGTCAACGGCGGTTTCGCCACCTACTCTCCCGACGGGTCACAGCTCTGCTTCACGCCCGTGGATCGCGAGTTCCGTACCTGGAAAAGATATAAAGGAGGCCGCGCCACCGAGCTGTGGAGCTACGATCTGCGTAACAACAGCTCCCGGCAAATCACCCAATGGACAGGATCCGATCAATGGCCGGTATGGTATGGCGACCAAATTTTCTATGCTTCCGACCGCGATACACGCCTCAACATCTGGCGCTACAACACCACAACGGGCGAAAATGTGCAGGTAACGCATCACACAGCCTTCGACGTGATGTGGCCCTCCGGTGATAACGGCAGGCTGGTATACGAAAATGGCGGTTATCTCTATGTGTTGGACCTCACTTCCGGAAAATCCGAAAGAGTAGCCGTCTCAATCCATTACGATAATCCCAACCTCCATCCCTATTTCAAAAATGTGACGGATTTTATTGGCAGTTATGCTCTCTCCCCAAGCGGGAAAAGGGTTCTGTTTGAAGCCCGTGGTGACATCTTTTCTGTTCCTGCAGAAAAAGGCGAAATCAGAAACCTGACCAACACCCAGGGAGTGCGGGAACTCTCTCCCGCATGGTCTCCCGACGGCAAGCAGATTGCTTTCTACTCCGACGTCACGGGCGAGTACGAGCTTTACCTGCTCGAAAACAAGGAAGGCGCCCAGCCGCGACAGGTCACCAGCGGCTCCTCAGCCTGGAAGTACGCTCCCGAGTGGTCTCCCCGCAATACCCATCTGGTCTACAGCGACCGCACCATGAAGCTCTGGCTGGTGAATGTTTCCACGGGCAGACAGACCGTCATCGACGAAGCTTCCGGCGATGAGATCAGGGACTATGCCTTCTCACCCGACGGCGATTGGGTTGCCTACAGCAAAACATCACCCAACTACCAGTCGGCTCTCTGGCTCTACAGGTTATCGACAGCCGAAAGGAAACAGGTCACCGATGCCTCTTTTTCCGACGACAACCCGGTGTTCAGTCGCGACGGCAAGTATCTTTTCTTTCTTTCCAACCGGGACTTCAACCTCACCTTCAGCAG
>NZ_DCEN01000031.1:31091-40024 GCF_002316955.1 Proteiniphilum sp. UBA1028 | reverse complement strand
TGCAATGACGGAACCACCCTCTCACCCTACCGGGAAGATTCCGAACCCTACGTCAGTGAAAAAGACAACATGGAGGATAATATGAAGCAAGAGAAGAAGAACGGTAAAGAAGAAGATAAAAAGTCATTGTCAGCCGAAGAAATACGGGTAGAGATTGATTTTGACAGGATCGGCAACCGCATAGAGGCGTTGCCCCTGCCGGCAGGGAGCTACCGCATCATCGGATCAACAGATGAGGGACTCCTCTACTCTGCTGGCAACAAGATCATGCGTTATCATATCAAGGAGGGAAAGTCGGAAGAGATACTCGACGGCGCAAGCTTCGGCGCCCTTTCTGCCAATGGCAAATCGTTGGTCTACCGTACAGAAAAAGACTATGCCGTAGCGAGGACTGAGCCAGGACAGAAGAACGGAAGTGGAAAGATCAACCTGAGTAATTTGACCATGAAGATCGAGCCCCGTGCGGAATGGAATCAGATCTATGCCGATGCATTCCGCATATTCCGCGACTATTTTTACGTAAACAATCTGCACGGCGTCGACTGGGAAGGGATACGCAAAAATTACGGAGCACTGCTACCCCATGTACCCAGTCGTTTCGACCTTGATTATATCCTAAACGAGGTTGTGAGCGAAACCAACACTGGACATGCTTACGTGGACTGGGGGGATATCAACAGGGTAGAGAGAATTGACGGCGGACTGCTGGGGGCTGAACTGGAGGCCGACCTTACTGCTCAACGCTACCGTATCCGAAAGATTTATGCTGGTGAGAACTGGAACGAATCCCGCCGTTCCCCCCTCACCGAAAGCGGGATAAATATCAAAGAGGGAGACTATCTTCTTCGTGTAAATGGACGGGAACTCACAACAGCACAAAATCCATACGAGTTATTGGAAAATCTGGGCAGCCGCCATGTGGAACTGACGGTCAACAGTAGCCCTTCCTCTTCCGGAGCTACAGACTACAAGGTGAAAACCGTCACCAGCGAGACTGAGCTACGGTACCTCGACTGGGTGAGAAGCCGCCGCGAAATGGTAGACCGGCTCTCTGGGGGTACAATAGGATATATACACGTACCCAACACTGCTATCGAAGGAAACCGGGAACTTTTCAAGGGAATGCTTGCTTATAACGACAAGGAGGCGCTGATTATTGACGACCGCTATAATGGTGGCGGTTTTATCCCGGACCGGATGATCGACCTCCTCAATCGGCGCACCCTTGTTTACTGGTATCGCAACGGTCTGCCGCAACCGATGAAGTCGCCCGGCATTGCCCATGATGGCCCCAAGGCAATGCTCATTAACGGTTACTCCTCCTCTGGTGGCGACGCGTTCCCCTATTTCTTCCGAAAAACGGGCGAAGGGAAGCTTATCGGCACCCGCACCTGGGGAGGGCTGGTAGGTATCTCCGGCAACGCACGCCTGGCAGACGGAGGTTATATCTCCGTGCCTCGATTCGGCATCTACAATGAAGATGGTCAGTGGATCATCGAAGGTGTCGGCGTCTATCCCGATATCGAGGTGGTGGATCGTCCCGAAGAGCTGGCCAAAGGCAACGATCCGGCCATTGAAAAAGCGGTGGAAGTCCTTCTGGATGAATTGCAAAAAAATCCGCCCCGGAAAGTCATTGCTCCGGCACCACCGGACCGGTCGCAGTGGATTGAATTTGACGTAAAGTAGGAATCTTATTCCACATATAAGACGCCTACTCCCATTCAGGCCGAAACGAAGGTTCAGGATTATCTCAAAGGATAATTGATCATCCACCAGATGCCATATTTGTCTCTGAAGTTTCCGAAGTAGTCTCCCCAAAACATCTCTTCCATCGGCATCTCCACCTCACCGCCAACCGAAAGTTCGTTGAAGAGGCGATCAGCCTCTTCACGGCTGTCGGGTGTAAGACTGATGTAGTTGTTGTTACCCGGCTTGAACTGTGATTTCATGTGGCCCGGCACATCTGATCCCATCAGAATATTCTCCCCAACTGGAAGACTTACATGCATCACCCGGCTGCGATCCTCGTCGGAGATATCCATCCCTTCCACGTTGAATTCCCCCATTCTGGACAAATAGGTAAACTCACCCCCAAAAACGGACTTATAAAAATTGAACGCCTCTTCACAGGTACCATCAAAATTGAGATACGGATTTAATTTTGCCATAATTGTAAATGTTAAATAAATTGCAAAGAATTGAAAAAACAAGATGATATTGAAAATACCACCGTTACTTCCCTTCGGCTATTCAGCTGCTTCCTGCAGCTTCCGGATATCTAGTTTCTGCATGGTCATCATCGTCTCCATCACTTTGGTCGATTTCCGTAAAAGTTCCTTCATCACGGCAGGTGTTATCTGCCAGCTCACCCCAAATTTGTCCCGCAGCCAGCCGCACCTACTCTCCACACCACCATCGGCAGTCAGCTTATCCCAGTAGTCGTCGATCTCTTCCTGCGTGTGGCATTCCACCACAAGCGACATCCCTCCGGTAAAATCAAAAACATGAGGATACGAACTATCCATGATCATCAACAGATAATTGTTTACTTTGAACTCAGCATGCTGCACATGCCCGGCTATCTCACCTTCGTTGCCTGTGTATCGGAGAATGCCTCTTTTTTCGGAAGCGGGAAAGACCGAAGTATAGAAATCGATTGCCTTTTCTGCTTTACCGTTGTTTTCACCCACAAACATCAGCGTAGGCACCAGCTTCTGGATAATATCTTTCTCTTCGCCGGTATAGAGCTGCCAAGACACACCGAAACGATCTTCCACCCATGCATATTTCCGGCTGAAAGGATAGGAATCCAGCTGCATCAGTTCTCTGCCACCGTCACTCAATTGTCTGTGCACAGTTTCTACTTCTTTTTCGTCCGTTGTCAGATACATCAACGAAAAAGATGGATTGGGACGAAAGATTTCACCACCATTTAACAGCATGATCCGTTGCCCTTCCATTTTCAATACAGACACCCACTGATTTTGATCCACGATTTCGGTTCCCGGAAAAACAGACAGGTAATAATCAGCCACTTCACGCGCATTGTTGTTGCACCAGATACAGGGGTATACCAGTTTGTCCATAATCACATTATTTAGAATGAATCTACAGGACAAATATAAAACGAATATGTATAAAAACAATTCTTTCTATGTTTTTTTTGGAAATGAAGAGATACTTCAAAGTGAATCACGAATGGCAATCGCGACAGTAGGGTATAAAAACTGATAACCGGCATGGAGTATTTTTTCCGAAGAGACCGGGCTTCCTTCCAGAATCATTCCGGCCGCTTCACCCAATAAAAGCTGCAGCAGAAAAGCCGGTATTTTGGGAAAGAAAAAAGGACGTTTCATCTCCGCTGCAAGTGTTTTCATAAATCCGGCATTGGTAACCGACTCAGGGGAAACAGCATTAAAAACTCCCTGCATTGTATTATCTTCTATCGCCTTCAGATATATCCTGCAAAGGTCATCCAAATGAATCCAGGGCAGATATTGCCTGCCTGTACCCAACGGTGACCCTAAGCCGAATCCGGTGGGCAGCTTCAATTTTCCGAAAGCTTCGTTATCCTTTGAAATAACGAAAGCTGTACGCAATGCTACGGTGCGAACTCCAAGTTCTTCCCGGAAAGCAAATGCTGCGGACTCCCACTTTTTACAGGTTCGGCTCAGAAAGTCATTTTTTGCAGGATTATCTTCCTCGGTGAATATCTTACTGCTCGTCTGCATTCCATAATAACCCACCGCAGAAGCCGAAATGAAGGCATCCGGCTTTTTGGTCATCGACTGGCAAGTCTCCAGTAAGAATTTGGCAGTCTGGACCCGGCTTTCCACGATCTCTTGCTTCTTGCGTCGCGTCCATGGCTCCTCTCCCAGGTTCGACCCAGCCAGGTGAACAATCACGTCCGCCTGTTCAAGTGCTTCCCTGTCTATTTCATTTTTATGGTAATTCCATCTGTATCGGGGTATTTCGGCATTCACATGCCGCTCCCTGCTCAACCAGATCACACTGTATCCTTTCTCTCTGAGCATGACCGTGAGCCTTCGTCCGATCATCCCCGACCCTCCGGTAAGCAGGATTGTCTTCATCCTATTAACAGGTTATTTTATCGTCTGTTGCCACTCATGGCGATCATAATATAGTAAAGAAGCGTGGCGAGCGAACTGAGGGCTGCCACCACATAGGTGTATCCGGCCCAACGCAGGGCATCCTCTGCCTGGTTGTGGTTGCTCACATCTGTAATCCCGGCAGTACTAAGCCAGCGTAGTGCCCGGTTGGTCGCATTTTTCTCTACTGGAAGGGTGATAAAGCTAAAAAGAGTAGACAAAGCAAACATCGCGATACCGAACCACAGCAGCATGGGGAATGTCTCAATCAGAATAATTCCCAACAGGAGTACCCACATCACCCATTTTGAAGTCGAAGAGATGACAGGCACAAGGGCAGAACGTAGTTTTAACGGGGCATATCCTTTGGCATGCTGCAGCGCATGCCCTGTCTCGTGTGCGGCTACTGCTGCAGCAGCCACGCTGTAGCTTCCATATACCGGCTCGCTGAGATTGATCGTTTTGTTGAGCGGGTTGTAATGGTCGGTCAGTCGCCCTCGCACAGAGATCACCTGCACATCATAAATCCCGTTGTCGTGTAACATTTTTTCCGCGACCTCCCTACCTGTCATTCCGTTACGCAGGGGTACTTTTGCATATTTTTTAAACCGGCTCTGCAGGGTTGCCTGCACTACCCAACCGGTCAGGGCAATTCCGATAAATATAATCCAAATTAAAGCCATAAATCTATATTGTATTTCTATTTAACATTTTCGCACTTTCAAAAGTTCACTTTCTCATGAGCATGAACACTCTTTCTAAGCATAATTAGCAAAAATCATACCAATAAACGACCTATTGTCATAGAGACAGCATAGCGCAGTCTTTCCTTAACCACTTCATATCAAAGCAAAAAAAACGATCGTAAGCATAATCCCCAAGCCAGTCAGTGCAAATCCTCGTTTGCTCTTCCTGGTGCTAAATTTAAACATAAAAAAGGAAGATACCGCAAGAAACAGGAGTAAAATACCGTAGATGGTGTTAAACAATGACAAACGATTGTTTCCGGTTACCGTATGCAGATTGACAAGTTTTTTAATAACGGTGGATAATCTTTCCGGCAAATTTTGTTTCAAATGGGACACTGAGGTTTGTTCCTTTTTTAAAAAATCGGTGTTCCGGTAAACAAGCAACACCCCACTCAATACCTACACAAGCGTCAACCCTAAGGTTAAAAAACCGACATCCCGATGGAGAGACCTCATGAAGTATTTGAATTTTTAATATTTTCCACATTAATTAAAACACAACACCACACAAAGTATCCAAAATGGATGTTTTGTGCGGTGTTAATTATGTCAACGCCGATCTAGCGGATAATTGTCTGTGCCCTGTCCGGTCCGAGTGATACAATGGCGATAGGTACACCCAGCTCCTCCTCAAGAAAAGTGAGGTAGTTGTTAAATTCCTCAGGAAATTCATCTTCCGACTGCATCTCAGTCATATCGGTCTTCCAGCCCGGAAGTTCCACATACACCGGCTCAATACCTTCCGAAATATCGAATGGCAAATCATCCGTTTCCTTTCCGTCGATCTTGTACGATACACAGGCTTTGATAGTATCAAAGCTATCCAGCACATCGCTCTTCATCATCACCAACTTAGTCACCCCGTTCAGCATCACGGTATAGCGCAACGCCACCAGGTCGATCCAACCACAACGGCGCGGGCGACCGGTTACGGAACCATATTCTCTCCCCTGATCCCGCAATAATTGCCCATCATCATCGAATAGTTCGGTAGGAAACGGTCCACTTCCCACGCGTGTGCAATAGGCCTTAAAGATGCCATATACCTCACCGATCATTTTCGGTGCAACACCCAGACCTGTGCAAGCACCCGCACAGATGGTATTGGAAGAGGTGACAAAGGGATAGGATCCGAAGTCGATATCGAGCATAGCACCTTGTGCTCCTTCAGCGAGGACATTGCCTCCGTTGGCCAGATGTTTATTGATAAAATGCTCGCTCTCGATAATCTGAAACTCTTTCATTTTCTCCACCCCCTCAAACCATTCCTTTTCCAGTTTGGGCAGAACACCTTCCCAATCCGAAGGATCCAGTTTTTCCTTGTGGCGCTGCACTGCATTCCGATATTTCTCGTCGAAATTATGAAACAAGTCCCCTACCCTCAGTCCATGGCGGCTAATCTTGTCTGTATAAGTGGGGCCTATGCCTCTTCCGGTAGTACCGATTTTTGCCTCGCCCATGGCCTTTTCAGAAGCAGCATCCAGCAATCGGTGGGTAGGCAGGATCAGGTGTGCTTTTTTGGAGATATAGAGTCTGTCGGTAAGCCTGTGTCCCGAGGCCTCCAGAGCTTCCACTTCCTGTTTGAACAACGCAGGGTCAATCACCACTCCATTCCCGATAATATTTATTTTTCCTTCCTGGAAAATCCCCGAGGGAATCGATTTCAGTATGTATTTTTCGCCTTCAAATTCAAGGGTGTGCCCGGCATTGGGTCCACCTTGAAAACGTGCTACGATCTCATAATTGGGTGTGAGCACGTCCACCACTTTTCCTTTTCCTTCATCGCCCCACTGGAGGCCTAAAATTACATCAACTTTCATTTTCGACTATTTATTATCGGTTTTATCACTTCTGCCGCGTGCCAGTTTTCTCAATTCCATCTTTTTGGCATGACTACATTTGCTGCATATACCGTAAATATACATGCTATAATAACTTACCGTAAATTTTTTAATTTTCTTCAATTGAGCCTGTGTGAGCAGGTCGCTATTTTTTGTCTCCCAAACTTGTCCACACGAAGTACAGATTAAATGATCGTGGTTTTCATTCACATATGCTCTCTCATATTTTGACACGTTCCCGCCAAACTGATGCTTTACAACCAGGCCACAATCCAACAACAGTTCAATTGTATTATAAAGGGTAGCCCTGCTTACACGAAAATTCACGTCGATCATCGACTTGTAGAGCGTATCCATATCAAAGTGCCCTTTGGTGGTATAAATATGATCAAGTATCGCAAAACGTTCGGGCGTTTTCCGGTGTTTATGCAGTGTGAGATACTCCATAAACTCATCACGCACTTGTTTTTTTAATTTCTGACTACCGTCCATTGCTACAAAATTATTCCATTTTATTGATTAAACCTAACGATACGTTCTATTTTTTTGTCCAAAACTATTCAAATATAACACATTGTTATCGTGATTATTACTTCAATGTTTCGGAATGATAGAAAAAGGCTGGTACGCTTGCCTCACTTTCGTTATGATAGGAGTCCGAAACGGTAATATAGTAATAGTAAGCCTTGTCATCATCAGGAATATGGAATTCCACATGGGGTTCACGCAATCCCACCGCCAGTATATTTTCAGCATCATCGGTGCTAAATTCTTCGCTTGAACTTCTGTACACGTTGTAAGTTACTCTATTTTCCTTGTTTTTAGCCTCCCACTTCAGTTGAAAAATGCCATCCGGCAGTTTTTCGGCTCGAAGATCGTAAGGTTTTTCCGGTACAGAATCAGACAACCAGGTCAACGAAGGGAGTTTTGCCGGATATTTGTAATATGTTTTCAGTGCTTGAAGAATACCTTTGGTGTTCGAAAGCACATTTTCGGTTCGAAAAAAAGCCTGCCCGGTTGTATTTTTCATGCGTGTATACTCCAGCTGGCTGAGGATGTCCTGACGAGACCATCCCAACTCAATCATCTGGTAAGCCCCGAGTCCGGGAACCACAATCCTCCCGTTACCGTGATTCAACCAGTCATCCACATAAGGATAGAATAACTGATCCTTATAATACATCATCGGATAAATAGCATCGTGTATTCCTGTCTTCATCCATTTAGCGGCATCTTGGTATACTGTTTCAAAGGCAGTCCATCCATGGCCCTGAGTTCCCAGAGTTCGATATCTGCCCAGGGGGGAACTGCTCACCTGTACCCATGGCTTTAATTCTTTCACCCTGTCATATGCTTTTTTCACAAAGCGCGTGATGTTGTCTCTTCGCCAATCAGCCCGTGTTTTTCCTTTTCCGTGAAGCCGGTACATCCCATCATCGGGAAACTGGCCTCTGTTATCCGGATAACGGATATAATCAAAATGAATGCCATCCACATCATAGTTATCCACGACCTCCTCCACTATCGAAAGCAGATAATCGTCCGTTCTTGGATTACCGGGATCCAGAAACCATTCACCTTTAAACTTTTTTGTGATGGAAGGGTTCTTTCTAGTTACGGATGATGCGCCCAGACTTTTTACATGCTTGTCTCCTCCCAATGGATAAGTTATGATCCAGGCATGGCACTCCAAGCCGCGTTTATGGCATTCTTCGACGGCAAATGCCAGCGGATCGAATTTGGTGCGACCCGGGCTATCTGTAACCATCATTGACGACATTGGCTCTATACGGGAGTTGTAAAAAACCTCTCCGCGTGCCCGCACCTGGAACATCACGGTATTGAAATTGTTTTTTTTAAGATTATCCAGTATGGCGATCAACTCTCTTTTCTGCTCATCCTGGCTGATTCTGTTTTGTGGCCAGTCCAAGCCATAGTTTGTGGTCAGCCAGACAGCTCTTACTTCCGTTGACGGCATGCCGGAGGAAAATGTCTCCGGCGTAATACATAACAAAAGAATGAGCAAAAGATATATTTTGTCCATTAATTATACACGATCTAAACTTTTTGCATACAAATATAACACAAAAATATCGGTTTCACATTGCAGTCTAGGGAGGTTTTCGTGGCAAAACATCCGAAAAGAAAAACAAGACGGCTCCAAATGAGAAAACGTTCCTCCACATACACGTAGAAGAACGTTTTATTCGCTTGGAGCGGAAGACGGGACTCGA